>PWVP01000209.1 GCA_003561815.1 Campylobacterota bacterium
AGCACGAGCACACTCGCGCCGATCGCCACAAAGTTGGGCAGCACCATCGCCGCCGTGTACTCCCAAAACCCGATATCGAAGTAGTTGACGGTGACGATATTGGTGAGGTTGCTGAAGATAAAGGGGTTGCTGGCACTATCGGCGATAAAGCCGCCCGCCATCACAAAGGCGATGAGGGATTTGAGGTTGAGTTCGAGCAGCTTCATTTTGGCCAGAATAATCGGTGTGAGGATCAGCGCCGCGCCGTCATTGGCGAAAAAGGCGGCCACGATTGCGCCGAGCAGCACCGAATAGACAAACATCCGGTGGCCGCTGCCTTTGGAAAGCTTCGCCATCTTGATCGCCGCCCACTCAAAAAAACCCAGCTCATCCAGCACCATCGAGATAAGAATAATCCCGATAAAGACCAGCGTCGCATCCCAGACGATGGAGGTGACGGTGAGCACATCGGCAAAACTCACCACCCCCACCGCGATGGAAACGACCGCGCCGATGACGGCCGTAGTGCCGATCTGAAGCCCACGCGGCTGCCAGATGACAAAGATCAGCGTGGTCACAAAAATCAGTGAGGGGAGCAGCATGGTCACACTCCCAATGCTTCGCGCACGGCGGGGATCAGGCGGGTCTGGATCTCGTTAAAGGTCGCCTCAAAAGCCGCTTCGCCCTGACCGTCGGGATCGGCCATGCCCACATGGAGGATTTTGGGTGCGCCGGGGAAAAACGGGCAGGTCTCATGGGCGTGATCGCAGACGGTGATGACCAGATCAAACCGGATCGGCGGCAGCGCTTCGATGGTTTTAGAGTGCAGCCCCTCGGTCGAAAGCCCGTGGCGCGATAGGGTTGCTAAGGCACTCGGATTGACCCGCCCGCTGGCTTTGACGCCGCTGCTGTACGCCGTGAGGTGATCGCCCAGTTTGGCATTGAGTAGCGCTTCGGCCAGAATCGATCGGCAACTATTGCCAGTGCAGAGAACGAGGACATTTTTCATTTTATTTCCCTTCGATCCATTTTAAAATCTCCTCCACGCCGGGCAATCGCCCCGCGCATTTAACCTCGTCGTCGATCACCAGTGCGGGGGTGGAGGCCACACCGTGGTTCATGATTTCCATCACATCTTCGACCTTGTTTAGCTGGACAAACTTTCCGCTTTTGGCCACGGCGGCTTTGGTTCGCTCCAGCAGATCGGCGCATTTGGCACAACCGGTGCCGAGTACTTCGATTTTCATTTTTGCTCCTAAAAGATAAGATTCATCACATAACCGGTGAGGATAATCCCCGCCGCCACAATGCCAAAAAAGATCGCAATCAGCTTGAGGCTGAGTACCCGCTTGAGGATCATCGCTTCAGGCAGCGAGAGGGTGGCCACCGCCATCATAAAGGCCAGTGCGGTGCCCAGTAGCATCCCTTTGGCCACCAGCGCTTCGATCATCGGCACCACGCCGATGGCGTTGGCGTACATCGGCACCCCCATCAGCACCGCCAAAGGCACCGCAAAGGGATTCTCCGCCCCGGCATATCGCGCCACCAGATCGCCGGGGACAAACCCGTGAATCCACGCACCGATCCCCACACCGATGAGCACATAGGGCATGATCTTTTTAAAGAGATCCGTCGTATGACTCCACGCCTCTTTAGCCCTTTGAGTGAGCGGTTCGTGGCGCTCAAATCTTTTGAGTGCGCCCAATGGCTGAATATCCACCAGCAGCCACCGTTCGGCCCGGAGTCTGTCCATCAGATAGCCCCCGGCGATCGCCACGATGAGTCCGAGCGCCACAAACACCAGCGTCGCCTGCCACCCAAAGAGGATCAAAAGCAGTCCGATCGCCACCTCGTTGTTCATCGGCGCACTGATGAGAAAGGCGAAGGTGACCCCGATGGGAATACGCGCCTGCAAAAAGCCGATAAACAGCGGTATCGCGCTGCAGCTGCAAAAGGGGGTGATGATGCCAAAAACCGCTGCCATCAGATAACCCAGCCATGCGGGTTTACCGTGCAGCCAGAGCCGGATCTTTTCGGTGTCAAACCAGGTGCGCACCAGGGTGATAAGAAAAATAATCGCCACCAGCAAAAAAGCGATCTTGACCGTATCGTAGATAAAAAAGTGCACCGCATGGCCCAACCGTGAAGCGGCATCGAGTCCGGCTTGATCGTAAATCAGCCAATCGACGGTTTTTTCCCACACCTAGGCCACCTCGCAGGCGGTTAAGACGGGCGCTTTTTCGGGCCGATCGATCGGCAGTTTTTGGACCTCTTCGATCAGGGTTTGATGCAGTGCTGATCGGGGAGCGAGATCATAAAAGGCGAAGGTCTTGACCCGGCGGGGGGCCAAAAAACCGCCGTCGGTGAGGATCTTCAGGTGTCGTGAGAGGGTGGACTGGTGCAGATCCAAAGAGGCTTCGATCTCACACACACAGGCGCTTTGGTGGGTGATTAAAAAGGCCAGAATCTTCAGGCGGGTCGGGTCGTTAAGGGCGAAGATCGCCTTTTGGAAATGCTCCACGGTACGGCTCCCTCGTTATATCTAAATATCTCGATATAGTAATGGAGCCTGGCTTAAAG
>PWVP01000066.1 GCA_003561815.1 Campylobacterota bacterium
AAAAAGAGGAGTTCGATCCCAGCTGGGGCTACCAGACCCGCTACCTCTACGAGAATGGGCAATTCTGGTCCTGTAACAACGCTCTGGCCCCCTGTCCCTACCTTGATGACTGCCATGCCAAAAGCATGATCAACGCCGGCTTGAAAAGAACCCGCCCTGTTCGCCTAGGGGAAGACGAAACGATCAGCCTGGCAGAGGCTCGGGAACAGATGCAGCAGCAGCTAATCAATGCCCTGCAAAGCCCTAACATGGTCCGGGTGATCAAGGGCGACTGTGGGGTGGGTAAGACCTTTGCCTATATGCATGCCATGGTTGAGATGGCGGCCATGGAACACCGTCGTGTAATCTATGCTTGCCCTACTCATCGACTCGGCCGTCAGGTCTTTTCCGATCTTTTATCCCGCAGAGCGGGCTTTGATGTTTTCTATTTTTGCGAGGTGGAGCAGCACATGCCTGAAGCAGCTCGCCGCCGTGTCCAGACATTACATTGCATCGGTGCTCATAAAAAAGCTGCAGCGATAAAAAATGGCTGGCTAGAAGGTGCCTATCACCAAATCCAGCAGGTTCCGGAGCATGAGTTAACCGACAGAGACCGGGATATTAAAGAGCACTGGAAAGCCAGAGAGGCCTTAGAGCAAAAAGGGCGCGGGAATTGTATCATCATCATGACCCACGCGCGCTACATGTGCACACCCGAGATGGCTGGAGATATCGTCTTCATCGACGAGGACATCATGTCACGCCACTTGCTGCCGGTCCAGGACTTTTCCATCCAGGACCTGCAGAAGCTCTACCAGGGCATGCTCAAGCACAATATCAAAGGTTCGGACTCCATCAAGTCCCTGCTGGACGAACTTCATGAAGCCCCGACAGATACAGTGATCCCCGTACAGAAAGCAAGGCTGTTTCATTCCGACGAGATCGTGGAGCTGCTCACGACAAGTACGATACACCTCGCTGAAGAGTCCGCTGTCTTAAAATTCCTGTCGGGTAATACCGTCGCCTATGCTAAGTCGGGCTATCATACCCATCAAAACAAGGTCTTTTTCATCCAGCATAACAAGGACAGTTTGGCTAACATTCCGACTGTGATCGCCAGCGCGACCTTAAACCGGGTACTCTATGAAAGGTTCTTCGGCGACGATCTTCACTGGCAAGAGATCCCGATGATCGAGCACAGGGGAAGGTTAATCCAGCAGCCCAAAAAAGGATATTCAAACAATAGCCTGCGCAACGCCCTGGCCCGGGGAAATCAATCGCTTCTACAAGAATTCCAGGATAAAGTGGGGTTATGTCCCTGCATCACCACAAAAGAATGGAAAAAAACGTTGGAACGTCATGATATCGAGCACAACATCGTCGGGACTTATGGTGCTATAGAGGGATTAAATAATCATGAAGGTCAAAACCTCGTCCTCTGGGGCACTTTACACTGCCCGCCCGTTGTGTACGCCCTTTTCGCCTACGGCCTGGGCCGCCGCGTGGGCATCGGAGACTGCTTTAGGGAACAAATTGAAATAGAGAGAAACAACCACAGGTTCCTATTCAACGTCTACAGCGATGACGAGTTGCTTCAAGAAATCCAGCTCTATATGGTTGAAGAGCCGATGGCACAGGCCGGCGGAAGACCCCGGCTCTGCGAGCATGCCCATGCTAACGTAACAGTATACTCGAACTTCATCCTGGCTCAGGCAGAGATCCAAGGGTAGCAAACCGTTTTTCATATACCCACAGAATTGTGGTTCATGTTCGGAGAACGAGTTGCCCGTGCTCATTATAACAAATTCCTGCCCAAATCAGGATACAGGCTACGGGGGTTATCCTCCTAAAAACACTATCACCGGCCTCTTTGCCGTAAACTGTATGGGCAATGTGACCCTCTATGGAATCGATGGGCAGGCCCGGTCTGCCTAGCCTGTGTCGCATGGCATCGCCCTTCATGGCTCGCCCACCCATCTTTTCCATTAACTCCACTGCCGCAACAAATACTGCCCAGGGGAGAAAGGGTTGGTTCCCGAGGTTGTCCACATAGACCCCATCTTCCGAGAGCTCTGCCCTGAAGGGCTTGTCACCTCGTATCAGTGGGATAAATGCATGACCGCCCTCAGCGGCAAAACATTCCTTTAATCTGGTGATCACATCATGTTCATTCATGGGATTCCCTCCGTTAAAAATCGGCATGGTGGCAGCAATTCACTGCAGTTACGGCATCCACCTATCGGGCTGGTAACGTTTCGGATCAGGCTTCAGTGCTTTAAGCCTGTGTTTGCAGTCGCGGGCCTTTTCATAGGGTTCATCGAAGCAGATTTCATGGTAGCCTATATAGTAGAGATTGCGGGTTAGGAAGTTTGCCCTGCATCTGGAACACTTAAGGGGGATGATTTCACCCGGCTCTGCCCAGGGCACGATCCTGCTGTAATCGAAGAGGGGCATGTTAAATCCCTCCGGTGGGTCTATCTATTGAGAAGATAGTACCTGATTTTTATCGTTGAGCTCTGACCGCTAGGCGTTGAATGTAAAACTTCATCGCCGGGCAGCATCATCTTATACATGAT
>PWVP01000125.1 GCA_003561815.1 Campylobacterota bacterium
TCCCCTTCCCCCTACGGGGACCCCTTCCGGCAGCCAATCAGCTTCGCTTCTTGGGCCGTCAGTTGCACCCTCCGGGCATCCCTTCCACCAGCCGCGCACTGCGTTTGCGGGGTGTCAGTTACGATCGGGTCAGTGGTTGTAATTTCAAACAACGAGCTCTTCATGCCCACCATTGGTTTCAATCCCCTTCCCCCTACGGGGACCCCTTCCGGCAGCCAATCAGCTTCGCTTCTTGGGCCGTCAGTTGCGATCGGGTCTGTGGTTGTAATGAGAGCTGAGGGCCGCCAGAAAGCGGCTCAAGGGTTTCAATCCCCTTCGATCGGGTCAGTGGTTGTAATATGCGCAAAGGCGAGAACGAGCCCGCTGTGTTTCAATCCCCTTCGATCGGGTCAGTGGTTGTAATCTACATCGCCACAGGCGTCCTGCCTGTGAAAAAGTTTCAATCCCCTTCGATCGGGTCAGTGGCTGTAATCGGTGCAAATATACTAAAGAAAAAGTATTTCGTTTCAATCCCCTTCGATCGGGTCAGTGGCTGTAATGGCATCGGATGGCTTGGATAGTAGCTTCTCTTTTCTTAAGTGAAGCTTATGATGAAAAAATTTTGTGATCGGCCACGAAATCATGGGCTTTGTTGGCCGTTTTTTGAAAATCATCACCTTAAAGTTTTCTTTAGATACAAAAAGATTTAAAACACTTATTTTATTAGCACCATTATACATAAAGTTATATTTCATCAGCTCGCGCTACCCCAGCTGCGGGTCATACTCGATGCTGTAGCCGCCGTTGCTCTTTTTTAGCATCAGGTGGTGGCGCAGGATGGGGGCGTGGGGTTCGAGTTTGGCGTTGATTTTGCTCACGACGGTGGGGAAGCGCTCGGCGAAGGTTTTGCCATCGAGTAGGACGCGGTTGTTATCATACCCGGGTCGCTCCTGGCAGAAGCGGTTGAAGCTCTCGGTGTGATCGGTGTTTAGATCGAGTGTGCCGCCGTTTTCGATGAGGTAGTGGTACATGGCGGCCTCTTGGTTGGTGAGAGCGATGCGGTAGTCCAGAAACCGGATGGCACTCTCTTCGATCGCGAAGCGGCGGCTTTTGCTGCCCACTTTTATGGGTACCAGGCGGCTGACCTGACCGTCGTTTTGGACCAGCTGGCCGTTTTCGTCCACGGCGATGGGCTCATCCAGCGGCAGGAAGGATTTGTGCTCAAACTCCCGGCGGGTCTCGACCATAAAGCAGGGCACCGAAGCGAAGTGATTGCCCGCGATAAAGGTCATCCAGTTGGTACCGCTGGCGATGATAAACACCTCGTCATACTCCAGCCGCTCTTTCACAAACCGGATGTTTTTTTCAAACTCCGCCTGATCGCTCTGGGTGCCGCGCCCGCTCACATAGTCGCCATAGCCCACATACCGCACCTGCGGAAAATACTGCTCCATCACCGGATGAAGCGCCTGAAGTCCCTCAAAGGTGCTGAGGATATGCACGCGGTGGATCTCCATCTTTTTCGTCGCGATTGAGAGGGCGGTGGTGAGCGGCTGATAGGTGGTGCCGCACTGGATGATGAGCTCTTTCATGACTGTTTCCTTTGGTAATGCTGGTGGGATTTTGCCCGCTTTTTATCTTAAAAAGAGGTTTGGAAAAATTTCTAAAAGCCGCAAGTTTAAAACAGTTCTTATAAAATGGCCCGAGCGAGTTTGAGGGCACAGGGAGCGGCGTGGAGATCACTTTCTCATCTATCAAAGTCACCGCACGGGCGAGTGACCGGGCCTGGCGGGCTCCGGCGTTTACGGGATCGATGGTGCGCGGGAGTTTCGGCACGGCGCTTAAAGCGGTGGCGTGTCTGCTGCCCGGTGAGCGGTGCGAACGGTGCGCGGCAGCGGGTCGCTGCCTCTATCATGCGTTTTTTGAGCGGCGTGATGGGGCGCAGGGGTTTCGTCTGGTGCCAGAGCGTGAGGCTGCGCCGGGGGCGATCGGCTTTGAGGTGCGGCTTTTGGGCTCCTATGCGGCTAAGACGCTTTTTGTGGAGCAGGCGATCGAAAAGGCGCTGGGTGAACTGGGGCTGGGGGCTGAACGCGCGCGGTTTGAGGCGATAGAGATCGTTTGTGATGAACCGCAGCGCTTTAGCCCACGGGGCGAAGCGGGCCCGGCGCGGCTGCATCTGCTCACGCCTTTGCGGATGAAGCACGAAAACCGCCTGCTTCGCACCAAACCACCGCTAGAGGCCCTGCTCACGAGCATCCACCACCGCTACTGTGACCTAACCAACACGCCTAAAACCCGCCTGCCTTTCGTGCCGCTTTATCGCGAAGCGGAAGCAAAGGTGCGCTTTGAAGAGCTGGAGCGCTACTCCAACCGCCAGCAAACCCACATGAATTTAGGCGGACTAACGGGCTATATCGACTACGCCCACATCGATGCCGATTCGGCTCGGCTTTTGCGGCTGGGCGAGGTGATCGGCGTGGGAAAAAGCACAGTGTTTGGATTGGGATCGATTTTATTTGAAAGTGAGGGATAACAGTGGGCTATCTGTTTGGAGCCAATGCGGAGAGTATTCA
>PWVP01000050.1 GCA_003561815.1 Campylobacterota bacterium
CCAGCGAAGAGACCGCCGCCGCGAGCGAAGAGCTCAACGCCCAGGCCAACCAGATGCTCGAAAGCGCCAAACGGGTGGCGGATATGGTGGGTTATCGGATCGATCTGGGGCGAAAGCGGCTCAACTAAAACAAGGAGGACACCATGGCCGAACTGAAACTCAACGACACCAGTTTTCTCGTCTCCGAGACCGATAAAAAGGGGATTATCACCTTTGCCAATGAGGACTTTTGTCAGATTGCGGGTTTTACGCTCGAGGAGCTGGTGGGTAAACCGCACAGCATTGTGCGGCACCCCGATATGCCCAAAGCGGCCTTTGCCGATCTGTGGAAAACGGTCCAATCGGGTCAGGTATGGACCGGCTATGTCAAAAACGCCTGTAAAAACAGACAGGACTACTACTGGGTCTATGCGACGGTCTATCCGACCCAGTACGGTTATATGTCCTGCCGCCGTATGGCCAGCCGCGATGAGATTGACCGGGCCCAAGCGCTCTATCAGACACTGAAATAAGGGGGATTAAAATGTCTAAAAATGCTCGAATCGTGATTGTTTCTCTACTCTTTGGCGGGACGCTGATTCTGCCGCTTTTTTCTCTGCCCGCCTGGGTGGTGATGCTGGCTGTTGTGATCACCTGGGGTGCTTCGGTGCTCTTTTTTAGACTCAACGCCGGTGCCAACGATCAGCTGCTCAACTATCTGGACCAGTTTGAGGAGCTTTTAGAGCACAAGCGCAATGAACTGCCCGCTTTGGCGATCGGCAGCGGGGATGAGGCCCAAAAGATGGCTGAACAGATAGCGCGCATCGGGGAGCTCTACACCCGAAACAATCAGGCCGATATGAAGCTGGCTGGCGAAGCGGTGCTGCTCGCTGGTCGTATCGGTCAGGGGGATCTCAGTCGCCGTATCAGCGCCGTGGGCTCCTCGCCGCAGCTCAAGGTGCTGGGCAAATCGATGAACCGGATGCTCGATCAGGTGGCCAACTATATTCAGCAGATTCAGCAGCAGCTGGATACCTATGCCGGTGGCGCGTTTGAGGGGCAGATCCAGACCCAGACCGGCGGCGAGATTCAGCGGCTCTTTGATGCGGTCAACCATCTGGGCAGTGCGCTGGGGCAGATGGAGCAGCAAAACCGCCAAAGCAATCATGCGATCAAAGAGTCCAACGATCGGCTGGTAGAGACCATCAGCCAGCTGCGCAATCGCACCTTTAACGAGCTGGATACGACCGTCGTGATGCTGACCGATAAGATCGAAGAGGCGAGCCACAAAGAGAACGAGCTGGCCTACAGCCTCTCCGAGCTAACCGAAAGTGCCGAAAATGTCAAAACCGTCCTGACCGTCATCGGCGATATCGCCGATCAGACCAATCTGCTCGCCCTTAATGCCGCCATCGAAGCGGCCAGAGCCGGAGAACACGGGCGGGGCTTTGCGGTGGTGGCCGATGAGGTGCGTAAGCTGGCCGAACGGACCCAGAAGAGTCTGGCCGAGACCCACGCCTCGATCAACATCGTCGTACAGGCGATCAATGACAGCAGCGAGAGGATGAACCACAACGCCAAAGATATCAGTCTGCTCACCGGTGACATCTCTTTGGTTAATGAGAAGATGCAGGAGGTACTCGGCGTACTGGATGGACTAAGCCAAAAGGAGTAGGCAGATGAAAAGACTTCTGATTATCGAGGATAGCCGCCTCTTTGTCACCGCTTTGGAGCGGGAGGTGGCCCGAAACAATCTCTTTAGCGTTCAGGTCGCCCACTCGATGCAGGAGGCGCGCGCACTCTTAAAGAGCGAGCGCTTCTTCGCAGCTATCAGCGATCTCGAGCTGCCCGACTCCCGTAGCGGGGAGGTGGTGAGCATGCTGCTAGAGCACCAGCTACCGGTGGTGGTGCTCAGCAGCCACGGAGCGGGCCCGGCGATGGAGTTTGTCCACTCCCTGCCGGTGGTGGATTATGTGATCAAAACCAGCCAGAGTGATGTGGCCTACGCGGTGCGTCTGGCCGAGCTGCTACTGGTGACACAGGGGCTTAAGACCTTTTTGGTGGGGTTTGATGACGAGCTGCTCGCCCAGAGTGAGCTGCTCTTTAAGCCGCTGGGGCTGGAGGTGACCCACCACGCCGATCCGCTGCAGGTGGAGACAGAGCTGGCTCGAAACGCCGCCGGGCTGTTATTGATCGATTATGACACCACGCAGGAGGGGGGCGTCGCGCTGGCCGGGGCCATCCGGCGACAGCACTCCCCTCAGGAGGTGCCGATCCTCTTTGTGACCAGCCGGCGCGATCCAGCTCTGGAGGCGCGACTGCTTAAAGCCGGTGCGAGCGATTTTTTGATCAAACCCTTCTCCAGAGAGGAGTTTGCAGCCCGCACCTTTACACTGGTGGGTAACTCGGAGCGGTTTAAGCAGATCGAGACCTACGCCAAAACCGTCGATCGCTATGTGATCACCTCCTCCACCGATGAAAAAGGGATCATCCGCACCGTCAGTCAGGCCTTCTGCGACATCTCCGGCTACACCAAAGAGGAGCTGATCGGACGCAACCACAATATC
>PWVP01000135.1 GCA_003561815.1 Campylobacterota bacterium
AGGCGGTACAAACCGGCGGTCCTTCCGGCGGGTGTTTGTCTCTTCAGCAGCTGGATATACCCACCGATTTTGAAGAACTCTCCCAAGCGGGGTCCATGATGGGTTCCGGCGGGATGATTGTTATGGACGAGGGTACCTGCATGGTGGACGTGGCCAGGTATTTTTTGACTTTTACCCGGGAAGAATCCTGCGGTAAATGTGTGCCTTGCCGGGAAGGGGGAGAGCATCTGCTCATGATTCTGGATCGCATTACCCGGGGAGAAGGAAGTGAGCAGGATTTGGAGTTATTGGAAGAAATCGCCCGTACCATGCAGTGTGCATCCCTGTGCGCCCTGGGCAAAATGGCGCCCAACCCCGTGCTGACCACCCTGAGATATTTTTCCGGGGAATATCTGGCTCATATCAGGGACAAGAAGTGTCCGGCCGGTGTATGCCGGGAGCTGATAAGTTACATGATTAACCCGGAAGCTTGTACTGGTTGCGGCCTTTGTGTCAAAACCTGTCCGGTGGAGGCTATCTTCGCGGAGGCTATCGCCGGAGATAAGAATGTGCCCCCTACCCTGGCTCAGGACAAGTGTATCAGGTGCGGAAACTGTATGGACGTATGCAGCTTCGCTGCCATTACAGTGGAGACCGCCATGCCCCCGGCAAAAACGTGAACACCATCAGAAGCAGAGGTGAAAAAATGATTTCCATAACAATAAACGGACGGGAGATACAAACGGAAAAAGATACCCCTCTTTTGCAGCTGGCCCGCAGTAAAGGAATTGGTATTCCGTCACTCTGTTTTCATCAGGCTCTGCTTCCTTATGGAGCCTGCCGGCTTTGTGTGGTGGAAGTTACAAGAGGGGCAAGAACTACGATTGTGAATTCCTGTGCATACCCGGTGCGGGAAGAGGGGATTTCCGTTGAAACCAATACCCCGCAGCTGAGAAAAATACGCAAAATTATCATGGAACTTCTCCTGGCCCGCTGTCCGGAAGTTGAGATTATTCAGAAAATGGCTGCCGGGCTGGGCGTGAAGGAGAGACGATTGCCCGGAAAGACAGATACCGCTAGCAATACCGGCCGGAATAACGGTAATGAAAATTGTATCCTGTGTGGTTTATGTGTCAGGGTGTGCCGTGAGGTGATAGGGAAAGAGGCCATTAGTTTTGCCCGGCGGGGGGCGGAGCGGGAGGTGGCGACTCCCTTTTACGCCCACTCCGGGGACTGTGTGGGCTGCACCGCCTGTGCCTTTGTTTGTCCAACCGGGGCCGTTAAGGTAGAGGACAGGAGGGGCGGGATTTTTATATCCCCCTGGAATACAGAAATTTCATATACAGCCTGCGTAATGTGCGGAGTGCCTGTGGGGCCGGAGGCGGCCGGCCGGTACTTAAAGGATAAATTAAGCACTTTAAACCTGCCGGCTGACTGGCTGCAGTTGTGCCCCGGGTGCAGGCGCAAAGAAATAGCGGGGAAAGAGGGCAAATATAGTTTTATAAAACATAAAGGAGAGGTGGATTATGGATAAAGATAAACTTTCCCGGATGAGTGCTGACCCGGCTGTCCAGGCCATGATTCCCAAGGCCGGAGATGAGGGGATTGAAACTATCTGGGACCGTTCGGAAAAGCAGCAGCCCGTCTGCGGTTTTGGTGAACTGGGGGTGTGCTGCCGGAATTGTCTGCAGGGGCCCTGCCGTATTGACCCCTTTAAACAGGGTGCCCGATATGGGATTTGCGGAGCCGATGCCGATACCATTGTGGCCAGGAACCTTATCCGGGCTATCGCTGCGGGAACCGCTGCCCATTCCGGACATGCCAAGCATCTGGCCCATATTCTTTATAAGTCAGCGCAAGGGAAGCTGCAGGACTACCCGGTAAAAGACCAGGATAAGTTAAAGGCCGTGGCGGCCCGGCTGGGTGTTGACCCTGCCGGAAAGAGCACCGAGGAGATTGCCCTGGCAGTGGGCCGGCTGGCCCTGGAGGAATTTTCTGAAAAGGAGGGCCCCAACCTTTTTGCCGCCACCACTGTAACCAAAGGGCGGGTGGAAGCCTTTTCCAAGCTGGGCGTGGTTCCCGGCGGAATTGACAGTGCCATCTCTGACATCATGCATCGCACCCATTACGGCTGTGATGCAGACCCGGTAAATCTGCTGCTGGCGGGAGTGAAGTGTGCCCTGGCGGACTATGCCGGCTGTCACATGGGTACCGACCTGGCGGATATTCTTTTTGGCACCCCGCAGCCGGTATTCAGTGAAGCCAATCTGGGAGTGTTAAAGGAAAAAGCTGTTAATATCGCCCTGCATGGTCACAATCCCGCTCTGTCTGATATAATCGTTCAGGTCAGCGGGGAGATGCAGGAAGAAGCCAGAGCCGCCGGGGCTGAGGAAGGGATTAGCCTGGTGGGTATCTGCTGTACCGGCAATGAAGTGCTTACGAGGCACGGGGTTCCGTCGGCCACCCATTCTATATCTCAGGAAATGGCCGTGGTTACGGGAGTATTGGATGCCATTGTGGTGGATTACCAGTGTATTCTGCCCAGCCTGGCTAATCTGCAGGAATG
>PWVP01000106.1 GCA_003561815.1 Campylobacterota bacterium
CGGAGAGGTGGACTTCGTAGCGGCGCGTATCGATCGTGAAGAGCTGCGCGAAGAGCGGCGCGAACAGGATCTGCACGCGCGCGAGGAGACCCGAAAGCAGATGGGCCAGGAGGTGGGCGCTGACTATATCCTCACAGGCACCATCAATACGATTGTTGACACCGAGGGGCGCACCTATGTCAAATACTATCAGGTGGATCTGAGTCTGACCGGTGTGGAGGATAGCCGGATTGTCTGGGTCGGGCAGAAGCGGATCCGAAAAGTGGTCGAGCGGGCCCGCGTTAGACCCTAAGTGGCTTGCATGGGTAGGCGCTTAGCGGCTTTCTGGCCACTGGCGCTGCTTCTACTGCTTAGTGGCTGTGCGCCCCATAGTGCCGGGTTTGCGCCCGTTGAGCGGGCGCTTGCTGCCGGTGAGATCCAAAAGGCGCTCAAGCAGCATGAGGCGCGCCGCTTTGCCAAACGCGATGAGCTGATCGATCGATTGGATGCAGCCCTGCTTGAGAGGATGGGGGGCAACTTCAAGGAGAGCAACCGCCACCTTGAGAGGGCCAAAGCATTGATCGAGCACTACAGCGCCGTTAGTGTGAGCGAGCAGGCGGGCACCTTTGTGATCAATGACGCGACGACCGCCTACGCCGGTGAGGAGTTTGAGCAGGTGCTCGTACACCTCTATAGCGCGCTAAACCATCTGGAGCTGGGCGATCTCTATGCCGCCCGCGTGGAGGCGCTACAGGTGGATCTGCGTCTGGAGGAGATGGCGCAGCGTGGTTTCAGGGGGCGATACAGTGGCGATCCGCTGGCGCGCTATCTAAGTGGCGTGATCTTTGAGGCGCTTAATGAGCCCTCGGATGCGCTGATCGCCTATCGCCGCGCCTACGGACTCTTTTTGGAGTATGAGCGCCACTTTAACCTCTCACCGCCCCATCGGCTGGGGGTGGATCTGCTGCGCGCTACCGAGCGGATGGGGCTTGAGCAGGAGCAGGCGCGTTACCGTGAAGCGTTTGGGATCGATAGCGTCAAGAGGGGGGGTCAAACGGATCTGGTGGTGGTGGCCAGCGTGGGGCTCTCACCCCTGAAGCGGGAGTCGAGCACGCTCGTGCAGCGGGCCGATGGGCGGATGATTCGCGTCTCGCTACCCTACTACCAGAGCCGCCCGGCGCTGATTGAGTCGGTGCGCGTCGTGATTGAGGGGGAGAAGAGTGTGCGTGGCGAGCTCTTTTTGCCGGTTGAGGCGATCGCTAAAGATACCCTTTCGGCCAAAATGCCCGCCATCACCGCCCGCGCGATCGCCCGCACGGTGACGAAACACCAGGTGGTTCGCGAAGCCGATGAGCATGGCGGCCCACTGGCGGGGTTTGTGGCCAATGTGGTAGGGGTGTTGACTGAGAGCGCCGATACCCGCAGCTGGTTTACCCTGCCAGCAGCGATCCATCTGGCCCGCACCGAGCTTCCTGAGGGCACCTACCATATCACAATCGAGGGGCTCTCACCCGGCGGGGGTGTGCTTGTCTCGCGCCACTACCACGCTGTGGAGGTTGGCCAGGAGCCCCGCTTTTTAACCCCCCACCTGATTCCGCCCTATGCACGAAACTAAGGAGTTATAATGCGCCTACTCTCTCTTGTTCTGATCGCGCTGCTGCTGGCAGCCTGTAGCTCTAAAACACCTAAAGATCGAAGCGACGCGCCACCGGATTGGGTGGTGGGTCAGTCAGCGGCGTTTGATTCGCGCACCTACCTGACCGGGCGGGGAAGCGGCCCCTCTCAAACAATCGCCGCCGATCGGGCTAGAGGGGATCTGATCAAGACGCTGCAGGTGGAGGTGCGAAGCGACACCTACGCCCAGCAGCGCACCTGGGGGGGTGCTCAGCTGGAGGGGTTTGAGCAGCGCTTTGAGCATGCGGTTCAGACCAGTGCGCACGCTCAGCTGGAGGGGGTGGAGATTGCCGATCGCTACCAGGATCCCCAGGGTGGGCAGCACCACGCCCTGGCGGTACTCAACCGCCCCCAGACGCTCGCGCGTCTTGATCGCCAGCTCGAGACGCTCCACACCAAAATAGCCGATCATCAGCGAAGCGCCCAAGGGGCCGAGGATGGCTGGGTGCAGCTGCGGGCGTATCACAGTGCGCTGGAGCTTCTAGCGCGCTACGATGCACTGGAGGCGATGCGCTCAGTGGTTGATCCCGCCGGTCGTCCACCGCAGGGCTACCCCCAGGCGCAGGCGCTTCGCAGCGACTATGCGCAGACGATTGGGGCGATGACGGTTGCGGTAGCGGGTGAGCGATCGGCCGCTTCGCCCCTTCAGGGGGCGCTTGATCGCATCGGCTTTCGGCTTCAAAGCCAGGAGACGGCGGCATTTCTCTTCGAGGCGACGCTTCAAAGCCAGCAGCAAGAGCGCGAGGGGTGGCACTGGATAGATCTGCGTCTGGAGGCGGATCTGATCGAGCAGGCGACGCAAGCGGTGCGGGGGCATGTCACCTTCAGTGTGCGCCAGTCGGCCACCGATGAGATCACCGCCTTTAAACGCGCGCAGCGTGCGC
>PWVP01000190.1 GCA_003561815.1 Campylobacterota bacterium
ACGCAATAGTGTACCAGAGCACGCTCAACGAGACGCTTGCGCCAGGTGAGGTCTTCTCCGAGGACGTCCCGTTCCAGTTCGACACCGCAGGTGAGTACACGGTGACCCTGGAGACAGAGGACGATCAGGAGACAGCGATTATTCAGGTAGCGGCACAGAACGAAGGTATCAACCTGACGGTGATCAATCGAGATGGCGAGCCGGCAGAGGGAGCTGAGATAATCGTATATGTAGATCCGTCTGAATATCCGATATCTGACGGTTGTCCACGACCAGCCACGAACGAGCGCGGCTATGTGTTTCTGGATGTTCCAGACGGCACCTACACTATCGTGGTTGCATCCAACACAGACCGCTTCTTCATAGTCAAGTCAGATGTCACCTCTCCCTCTACTCTGGCTCTGCATGCCACCGTCGAAACTGTTCCGGTCCATATTACGGCAATCAAAGTAGATGGAAGCCCACTACGAGGCAGCATTTCCCCTGCTATCTCCAAGGCATGGCCGTTGCACATAGGTTGGCTAGATAGCTCCGGCGAGCTTACAGTCTACCTTAGTCCTTACACCTATCGGGACATGTTCTTGTGGGATTACAATGAGTACTACCTTTACCAGTCAGATGTACCAGTACCAGTCACAGGCCCAGGATCGCAAGTCGTGTTCGATGGCGCGGAGTTGCCTACTGGCGAGGTCGTTGTCAATTTGGTCGGTTTCAGCGAAGGACGCCTGTTGCCGTGGCTTAAGCAGCCACGCATAACCTGGACTGCGCCCTTCATCTGGGTAGACGACGGGAGCCCTGTCGTGTTCTCCGAGGGCGTATATGAGGTCTCCATAGAGCTAACTAAGACCGACGAGCACGGCAACAAGTGGATTTTCTGGATCTCCGAGAACATGCTCGACGTAACGCCTAGTAGCCTGTTAGATTTGCACGCAGGAGGAGTGTTCGCTGCCGATGTCCAGGCGCAAGAACCGTCCTATCAGCCAGGCAGGCAGGTTACTATTATCCCCTCGATCGTCGATGGTTTGGGAAACAAGATTTCGTGGTCTACTATCCGGGCTTTTGCTGGAGTGACTAGCCAGCGGGATATGACTGGGTCAAGAAGAGAGATCGAGCATCAACTGCTAACGCGGGGAGGATCGGCTGAAGCCCAGTCTCCAGAGTGGGAAGACAACAATCCAACCCTTATCGTGAAATGCCCTGACGATGAGTTGTTCCTCGAGGATCAGTCGTCTGCCTTGTTCTGGGAATACGACTTTCACCTGCCGTCTGACGCCCCAACGGGAACCTGGACGGTGGTCTTTACATTTGACACCGGGCCACATCAGGGACTCATAGAGGCGACAAGCCAGTTCCTGGTGGAGGCAGCACAAGGGGTCAGCTTCCCCGACGCCAACCTTGAGGCGGCGATAAGGGATGCCATCGACAAGCCCACGGGTGACATCTACCCTTCAGACCTGGAGGGGCTGACGTACCTTGATGCTTCGGAGAGGAATATCGCCGACCTCACCGGGCTGGAGTACTGCATCAGCTTGACGACACTCTGGCTTAGGTATAACCAGATAAGCGATATCTCGCCCCTGGCCGGCCTCACCAGCCTGACTGTCCTCGACCTCTATGATAACGAGATAGGTGATATCTCGCCCCTGTCCGGCCTCACCAGCCTGACAGACCTCTGGCTTAGGTATAACCAGATAAGCGATATCTCACCCCTGGCCGGCCTCACCAGCCTGACGCTCCTCTACCTTGGCAGTAACCAGATAAGCGATATCTCGGCGCTGGAGGGGCTCACCAGCCTGACTGTCCTCGACCTCTATTATTTCGATATACGTGATATCTCGCCCCTGGCCGGCCTCACCAGCCTGAAGGTCCTCAACCTTGCCTGTAACCGGATAAGCGACGTCTCGCCGCTGGCCAACCTCACCAGCCTGAAGGTCCTCTACCTTAGTTCTAACCCGATAAGCGATATCTCGCCCCTGTCCGGCCTCACCAGCCTGACAGACCTCTGGCTTTCCAGAAACCAGATAAGCGACATCTCGCCCCTGGCCGGCCTCACCAACCTGACTTTCCTCGTGCTTTTCGGTAACCAGATAAGCGATATCTCGCCCCTGGCCGGCTTGACCGGCCTGCGTTTCCTCTCCCTTGATAATAACCAGATGAGCGATATCAAGCCTCTAGTCGACAACACCGGATTGGGAGAGGGAGACCACGTGGACCTTATGGACAACCCGCTAAGTGAGCAGTCCATAAACGAGTACATACCGGCGCTGCAGGCTAGAGGAGTGGCTGTCAGCTATTAGAAGGCAGACAGACGACATGATGCCCTGAGAGACGTGAGGTGGTGACTGCACAACAACTTGAAAAGTTTGGCGGATTGCAGGACTCCCTGGCTGGAGCGTCGCCGTGGTGTCCTTCCACCCGACCCCGGAGGTGGTTAGAAATCGCCTCAGATGATTTTTGGAGCGAGTTTTAGCTTTGGTGGTTGCGCATGAAATCTTCTTCGAGTGTTATCGGTCAGCCCGGGGTCGCAGAGGTTA
>PWVP01000084.1 GCA_003561815.1 Campylobacterota bacterium
ATTGAGCAGCTCTGCGATCGCGCCCAGGGTCTCTTCGCCCAGCGTCCCCGCAACTGGATGGTGATGGGCCATATCGCCTTTGGGGCGGGGCTGCTCTTTTTTGTCGCTTTTCTGGCCGCCTTTATCCAGGAGGAGCGGCTTAAAAAGCGCCTGGTAGCCCTCAATGCCGATTTGCAGCGGCGAGTCGAGGCGGCGGTGGCCAGCCAGCGCCAGCAGGAGCAGATTCTGATCCAGCAGTCCAAGCTGGCGGCGATGGGGGAGATGATCGGCGCGATTGCGCACCAGTGGCGCCAGCCGCTCAACGCCCTCTCGATCACGATTCAGGATCTGGAGGATGCCTGGGCGCACGGGGAGGTGGATGAGCCCTATATCCGGGATCTGGTGCGCCGATCGGTGGGGCAGATTAACCACATGTCCGAAACCATCAACGACTTTCGCAACTTCTTTAAAGAGAGCAAAGAGCAGACCCGTTTTAACCTCACAACGGCCATTTTGGAGACAACCGCGCTGGTTGAGAAGCAGTATAATAGCCACAACATCGCCATCTCGCTAGCGGGCTCCACCCAGAGCACGCCTGCGCCAGAGACGCTCTTTATCCGGGGCTATCTCAACGAGTTTAAGCAGGCGGTGCTTAATATCCTGGGTAACGCCAAGGATGCCATCACAGCGCGCCGCTTAAGAGAGAAGGCGCCGCAGCTGGCCGGAGAGGTGGTGATGACCCTGGAGCTCACCCCCACTGAGGTGGTGCTGGGCATTGAGGATAACGGCGGCGGGATTGAGATCGAGCCGATTGAGCGGGTGTTTGAGCCCTACTTCTCCACCAAAGAGGAGGGCCAGGGGAGTGGAATCGGCCTCTATATGGCCAAGGTGATTATCGAAACCAATATGCACGGTCGTCTGCGTGTGGAGAACAGGGCAGACGGCGCGCGCTTTGAGGTGCGGCTAAAAAGGAGTGAGGATGAAGGTTGATGCGCTGATTATCGGTTCGGGGGTGGCGGGACTCTGTGCCGCGCTGAGCGCTCAAGGGGAGGTTCTTGTCGTCTCGGAGATGGGCCCTACCGAGGTGCTTAGCAGCATGGCCCAGGGGGGGATTAGCGCGGCCATTTCGCCAGAGGATAGCGCACAGCAGCATGCGATAGACACCTTTAAAGCCGGGGGGGAGATAGCGAGTTACGATCGCATCGAGCGGTTTTGTCAGGAGGCGCCCGAGGCGATCGCGTGGTTAGAGCAGCTGGGGGCTCCCTTTGTGCGCCGCGCTGAGGGCGCGCTGGCGGTGCGGCAGATGGCGGGCCACACCCATCCGCGCACCCTCTATGCAGCCGACTACACCGGGTTGAGGCTGGTGCAGACCCTCTACGATCAGGCCCTAAAAGCCGGGGTGCGGTTTTTAAGCCACCACACCCTCTACAGCCTGAGCCACCATCAAGGCGCCATCGGCGGTGCGGTGCTGCTCGATCGCTTCGCTCAGCGCCCTGTGAGCATCGCGGCTGATCGGGTGATTCTGGCCACCGGTGGCTACGGGGGGATCTTTACGCCCCACGCCACCACCGGCGCCTTTGGTTCCGGGCGGGCGATCGCACTGGCCGCTGAGGCGGGGGCCGTGCTCGATGGGCTCCATCTGATGCAGTTTCACCCCACGGCGCTACTAAGCGGGCAGCTGCTTAGCGAAGCGCTTCGCGGCTATGGGGCACAGCTGATCGATGAGCAGGGCGAGCGCTTTAGCGACGAGCAGCTTCCCCGCGATCAGCTCAGCCGTGCGATTGTGCGCCACCGCGAGGCGGGGCACCACACCTTTCTCGATCTGCGCACCATCGATGCGGCCATTTTGGAGGAGCACCTGGCTCAAGAGCTCTTGCTCGCACGCTGCTACGCAGGGGTCGATCCGCGCACCGAGCCGGTGGCGATCGCGCCAGCAGCGCACTACAGTATGGGGGGTATTCAGACCGATGAGAGGGGTCGCACCGCCGTGGAGGGTCTGCTAGCGTGTGGCGAGTGTGTCCAGTCGGGCATCCACGGCGCCAACCGTCTAGGGGGCAACAGCCTTTTAGAGGCGGTGATTGCCGGGCGCCGTGCCGGGGCGGAGAGTGGCTACTGCGGCGTGGCGCACGATGCATCGCTTGAGCCGGCTCAGATTGCGCTATCGCGTTGGGCGCAGGGAGAGCCGATCGCGCTAGGGCAGTGGCGCCGGAGCCTTGGCAGCGTACTGTTTCATCAGGCGGGCGTGATTGGCAGTCAGGCGCGCTTACAGAGCGCTCAGGCGGCGCTTGGGCCGCTAAAGGCGGCGCTGAAGGCGGCCGCCCCGTCGGTGGGGCCCTACCTGCGGAGTGTCAGCGCCTATCTGGATGCCCAGGCGGCCCTTGTGCTGGCCGAAGGGGTGATTGAGGCGGCGATTAAGGCGCCACCGGTGGGTGCGCACTACAAGGAGGAGTCATGAGGGTGGTTTTAGGTTCAGGTCAAGAGTTCTCACTCGGAGCGAAGCCGGGCACACTACTGAGTACCGCCCTAAAGGCGTTGGCTGATAGCGGTGTGGATCTGGGCTTTAAGATCGGCTGCGAAGGGGGGGTGTGTGGCGCCTGTGCGGTGCGGGTCAACGATCGCGAGGTGCTCGCCTGCAGCTACGCACTCCAAGAGAGCGATCGCATCACGCCGCTGCGCTTTAGCGAAAAGAGCGCCGATCTGGCCACCGAGAGCGGAGCGGGCGCGCGTCTGATGCGGGCAAACGCCTGGCTGATCGCACACGCCCAGGCGGGCAAGCCCTTTGAGGGTAAAGCGGGCAGCTGTATTCTCTGCGGCAGCTGCCAGAGCGCCTGTCCGGTCTATGAGACGAGCAGCGACTTTTTAGGCCCCTATGCGCTTAGCCGGGTGTGGCGCTATGTGGCCGATGAGCGCGAAGCGCAGAAGCAGCCGCACCTGGAGGCGGTACAGCAAAACGGGATCTACGACTGCACGCTGTGCGGCTACTGCGGGCCGGTCTGTCCACAGGGGATCGATCCGAAGATGGATATTTTAAACCTACGATCCAGAAGCGCCGTGGTAGGATTGCAGGATCCAAACGCCGCCGCTATGGGTGGCATCGATTTCGGATTTAACCCCAACCAAGGATTTTGAAATGGGCTTTCCACAACCCGCTTTCTATCTCTTTAAGTGCCAGTTTCAGGCGCCTGCAGGCCACCCTAAACCCTCCTGTGTCAACGCCTCCAATGCGGATCTTTTCGGCTACCTGAGCCAGAAGGTGATGCAAAAGGGGTTGATGGCCACCGTGATGCCGGTGCAGACCGCGTGTCTGAACCGTTGCCAGATGGGGCCGGTGATGCTGGTTGAGCCGGGTCACCACCTCTATGTGGGCCTCACCCGCGAGAAGATCGATCGCATTATTGATGAGCACATCATCGAGGGAAACCCCATCGAGGAGTTTTTGATCCCCGAGGAGTTCTGGGATAAGGCGATCACCCCTAAAGAGGCGATGAAGATGGCCGGTATCGGCGCTTAAACCCCTGATGCGGATCCCCCAGGATCCGCTTTTTTCTAATTCCGTCTGCACTATCTACTCATTTATCTTAAGTTTACAAGCTTTCCTGCGATACAATCTTATCCATACGGTACGGGCAGGGGTCAGGCTCGCGATTTTGATATGAGAGGTTGAGCGATGAGTATGAAGCGCAGAATTACGCTATCTCTGGCGATGACGCTGGTGGGGCTGACGGCGATCGTGATCGTGATTGTCGCACTGCAGTTTCGCGACTACGGGATCGAGAGTGCGAAGGATAAGTCCAAAATCGTGTCAGAGCTGGTGCGCGATGGCTTGACGGTGCACATGATCAACGGCATCATGGATGAGCGGGATTTCTTCATGCGCAAAATCTCCAGCTCCCGCAATATCGACGAGCTCTGGGTTTCGCGGGCTGATAGTGTGATTGAGCAGTTTGGCGAAGGGCGTAAAGGCGAAGGGCCCCGCGATGCGATCGATCATAAGGTGATGAGAAGCGGCGAGGCGATCGAGCGGGTGATTGAGATGCCCGATAAGGTCTATCTGCGGGTGACCATCCCCTACACCGCCCACTATATGGATAGCCCCAACTGTCTGGATTGTCACATTGCCCAGGAGGGGGATGTGCTCGGTTCGGTCAGTATGGTGTTTGATATCAGCGAAGTGCGCCAGAGCGGTATGCTGACGATTTTAAAGATCGTGCTGGCCGCAGTGGGTATTCTGGCGCTGGTGGTGCTGGTGGCCAACTTCTTTATCAACCGCTATCTGGCCCTCTTTGAGTCCCTGACCGATGCGATCAAAAAGGGTCAGGAGGGGAACTTCAAGGTGCGGGTGGAGACCAGTCTGAAAGATGAGGGGGGCGATGTCGCCCACTGGCTCAATAACCTCTACGATAAGCTCAACGACACCATCTACCATGTCGATCGCCGCATCACGATCCTTATCGGCGGCATTCGCGTTAAGAGCGAAAACCCGCTGGTGCGCACCCGTCAGGTGGTCGATGAGCTGGTGGCGATCTATAAGTTCAAAAAGACCATCGAGCTCGATCGCAACAAAGAGGAGATCTACGATCGGCTTGTGGCGGTGATTCGTGAGCGGCTGGAGGGGAGCGATTTTGCCCTCTTTGAGATCGATCACCAGATTGGCAACCGGTCGGTGGTCTACTCCACCCAGGAGCAGTGGCCCTGCAATCTCGGTAGCGAGGAGAGCAGCGATCACTGCCGTGCTCTAAGGACCGGGGTCAATGTGCTCAGTGATGACTTCGATCGCCTCTGTAGCCACTTCGAGGGGCACGGCAGCCTGGAGCATGTCTGCATCCCCTTTAGGGTCACTGAGCGCATCAGCCTTCTGGTGGCGGTCTCGGCCGCCTCTGCCCAGGAGCTTGAGGCGATCAAGGATCGAATCGGTATCTTCCGCGACTATCTGGAGGCGGCGCGGCCGGTGCTGGAGAGCCGCTATCTGATGGCGATTTTGCGCGAGTCGAGTCTGCGCGATGGCCTGACGGCACTCTATAACCGTAAGTTTCTCGATGAGTTTGCCGATCAGGTGGCCCATCAGGCAGCCAGAAGCAAAGTCCACTACGCACTGCTGATGCTCGATATCGACTACTTTAAGATGGTCAACGACACCTACGGCCACGATGTGGGGGATGTGATCATTAAAGGGCTGGCCGATGTGCTGCGCGAGTCGATCCGTGAGTCGGATCTGGCGGTGCGATTCGGGGGCGAGGAGTTTTTGGTGATGCTCTATAGCCCCACCGAGGCGGGCGCGCTGGAGGTGGCTGAGAAGATCCGCACCACCTTTGCCAACCGCACCTTCAATGCTGGCGGGGAGTCACTGAAGAAGACCATCAGTATCGGGGTATCGATGTTCCCCGATGATGCCGAGGGGATCTGGAAGGTGATCAAGTTTGCCGATATCGCCCTCTATCGCGCCAAAAACGCCGGGCGAAACCGGGTGATGCGCTTTAGTCACGATATGGGCCCCACCTCCGAAGCCTACTAGTAGAACTTCGCGGCCCCTTTGGGGCGGCGCTTAAACCGCTTGTAGCTCCAGTTGTACTGTTCGGGCGCCAGGGCGATGCACCGCTCCAGGGTGCGATTAAGCGCAGCGGTGGCCGTCTCGGTATCGGCGCTATAGATCGCCTCCTCAACAGGCAAAAAGTGGAGCACAAACCCCTTGGGGCTGCGCACAACCGCTCCGGCCACGGCCACAGAGCCGGTCTTTTGTAGGATCCTCGCTGGCAGGGTAGGGGTGTGGGCCGCGTGGCCAAAAAAGGGCACAAATATCCCCCCGCTTCGACTTTTAGGCTGCTGATCGGGCAGGATACCGGTCAGTGCCCCCTTTTGCAGCCGCCTAAAGAGCGCCACCATCCCCCGCTGCGTTGCGGCGACGGTGTGCATCCCCATCCGCTCTCTAGCCGCCTTGATCATCGGCTCAAGCCCCTTCTCTTTAGGGGGGCGGTAGAGCGCCATCAGCTCCCATCTTTGGGCCAGATAGCCACCCATCAGCTCCCAGTTGCCCATATGGGGCACAAATATGACGACGCCACGATCCTGGGCGATGGCCCCCTCTAAGAGCGCCAGATTCTCTACCCGCTCGATGGTTTCAAGCACCCTCTCAGGCGGCCAGAGAAACATCGCCCCCATCTCCGCACCGCTTTGGCCTGCGTGGATCATCGCCCGCCGGGTTGCCGCCTGAAGCTCCTTAGCATCGTCGATATGAAGGCAACGCGAGAGGTTGATGGCGCTGATGCGGGCGGCTCTGCTCTGAAATCGCCAGCTTAGCCAGCCAGCAGCTGCGCCGATGCGCCGGGCATTAGTAAGCGAGAGTCTGGCTAGCAGCCGCACCAGTAGGGTCGCAGCCACGGTGCGCACCGGGCTGTTTCGGCCAAGCAGGGTTTTACGCCTGGGTTTCACGCATCTGCCCGTGGGGGTCTGGCTGCAAAAAGAGCAGCTCCGCAGCAGCGATCATCGATTCTGAAGCGCTCACCACCGCCCGGTTGGTGGAGATAAAGGCGGGGGCGCTGTTCTGGACGATATCGCCGCTCTTGATGGCGCGGTAGATGGTGCGAAGGGCGTTTTTATCCTCATCTTTTAGGGTGGAGAGGATCTCATCGACGCGCTCAAGCCGCTTTTTCGGGTCGCCATCGGGCTCCATCGCTTTGAGCAGATTGCGGTAGAGGTCGCAGATTCTCAGTCGCGCCTGATTGTAGTGATCGAGCATATAGTCATCTTCGCTGAGGGCAAACTCATCGAGGTTGTGTTTGATATCCTTGATCACCTTTGCGGTGTAGGTCGCCTCCCGGGTGGCGGCCAGGGCGTTGTTTAGCTGCGCCTCATCCTCAGGGGAGCGCTCCCCGATCTCAGTCGCGTAGGCGAGGATGCTCGACTCCAGCCGCTTGATCCGCTCATACGCCTCCTGGACATTGATATCGAGCACGCCGGGGTTGGAGTAGACGATGGCGGTGGTTTTGCGCTTCAGCCCGAAGAGATCCTTAGGGGGCACATTTAAGAGCACCAGCGTAAAGCGCATCACCTCCCGAATCAGGTGGCGGGTCTCGTTTTTGAGCGCCTCCACGCTCGCTTCGGCCATCTGGGGTTTGACGGCGTGCAGGTATTTGGTCACCCGCCGCTCCTCACGGGTGAAGCGGCGCATCAGCCAGGCGGAGAGCCCCATAATAAAGCCGGAGAAGATCAGCACCCCCATGACATTAAAGAGGGTGTGAAAGATCGCTAATCCAAGCACCAGATTATCCTGCATTTTGAGCAGATCCAGCACTACCCAGGTCATCGGTTTGAGCAAAATCAGCGCGACGATGCCGGTGGCGATGTTAAAGATCAGATGGGCCAGCGCAACCCGTTTCTTATCGGCACTGCCGCCGATGCTGCCCATCATAATGGTGATTGTGGTGCCCACATTGGCCCCAATCACCAGCACCGCAGCGGTATCAAAGGTGATCACCCCCGCAGCGAGTGCAGAGAGAAAGATCGCAATCGAGCCGGCACTGGACTGGATCGCCGCTGTCAGCAGCGCACCGATGGCGAGGTAGGCCAAAAAGCCGTAGCCGCCAAAGGCGGCCATATCGACATGATCGGCGACACTCTCCATGCTATCTTTCATCATGTCCAGGCCGAAAAAGAGCAGACCAAAGCCGAACATCAACTGGAAGGTCGCTTGCGCTTTACGGCTGCCACTCATGAGCATCAGCCCCAGCGCGCCGATCCCGATCAGAGGGGTGGCAAAGGCGTTGACATCAAACTGAAAGCCCACCAGCGCCACAATCCAGCTCACTCCGGTTGAGCCGATGTTGGCCCCAAACATCACACCGATACCGCTGGAAAGCGCCATAATGCCCGCACCCACAAAGGCGAGCACCATCAGCGAGACCAGTGAGCTGCTCTGCAAAGTAGCGGTGGCGATGGCGCCGGTGATGACCGACTTACCGATGGTGTCGGTGGTTTTTCGAAGCAGCGTCTTAAAGCGCGCCCCGGCAGCGGTTTTGATGCCGCTTTCAAGCTGCATCATGCCGAAGAGAAACATTCCCAGGCCGGCAAAGGCGGCCATCAGGTTGATCTCACTCACCCAGTTCGCCCTTGGGCGGCTCGCCGTAGGTGTTGAGCCGAAGCACGGGCCGTCCGCTGTGATCGGTCGCCTCGATCGAGACCCGACCGCTCACTTTGCGCCCCACCAGACCATCTTTGATCGCCTCTAGTACGCTCATAAAGTTGCGCGTCGGCGGCACCTCGATGTGATCGATCTCCTTAGAGTGGATCTGATCGACCAGGCGGTTGATCATGTAGTAGAAGACCTGCTCGTTGGTCTGGCGCTGCAAGCGGTAGTCAAACATGTAGCGCAGGTTGCTAATCAGCGCTTCGCGTTCGCGCTCATTGAGCCCCTCGTAGTGGCTGGCATCGCGGATCTGCTTTTCGAGCTGATCGCGGTAGGCGGCCACCTGCGCCTCGATGCGCATTAGTGTCTGCGGATCGTTTCGGGTGGCGGCCAGAACCATCTCCTGATCGGTGGGCATCCGCTCGGGATACTCATAGCGAAGATGTTTGCCGTGCCAGTGGTGGTGATCAGAGATCAACATATAGAGCTTATAGGCCGAGGGGATAAGATCGTACTTATCCCACTGCCCACGCATGAAGGAGACCCCCCCGGGCGTAATGATCACCTCCTCACCCACATGACGAATTGTTACCACAGTAAATCCACCTGCCGTTTCCGCGCCCCTCTTTGTGAGCGCTCTAACATACTCTAGGGTAAAATAGTAGATCAAAGCCCATTAAAAGGAGCCTCAAAAGATGGCCGCTTATACACCGGAGCACTTCATTAACCGTGAACTCTCCTGGCTGCGTTTTAACACCCGTGTTCTGCAGGAGTCACTTAATGATCGTAATCCACCGCTTGAGCAGCTAAAGTACCTGGCCATCTACGGCACCAACCTCGATGAGTTTTATATGATCCGCGTCGCCGGTCTTAAGGAGATGGTCAAGGCGCGGGTTCACCCCGGTGGCGCCGACAGTATGAGCGCCTATGATCAGCTAAAGGCGATTCGAGAGTATCTTCAAAGCGAGCTGCCGCTGCTGGAGAGGCGGATAGAGGAGCTTTTTGAGGTGCTCGATCATAAAGGGCTGCATGTGCGCCGCTACGAGCAGCTCACTCAAGCACAAAAACGCAAAGCCAACGCCTACTTCTCCACCCAGCTCTATCCGGTGATTATCCCGATCGCGGTTAATGCGACGCACCCCTTTCCCCACCTGAACAACCTCAGTTTCGGCATGGTGGTCAAGCTCCAGGAGCCTGGAAGTGAAGCGATGCGTTTTGGGCTGATCCGCCTGCCGCGGATACTGCCGCGGTTTGTGGAGATCGATAGCACCACCTTCGTGCCGATCGAGTCGATTGTCTATCACCACATCAAAGATCTCTTTCCTGGATTCGATCCCATCGCCCACGCGCCCTTTCGGGTCACGCGCAATGCCGATATCTCCATCGAAGAGGAGGAGGCCGATGACTTTCTGGAGGTGCTCGAAGAGGGGCTCAGGCTGCGGCGAAAAGGCGAGATCGTGCGGCTGGAGGTGGGCCGGGGGTGCGATGGTGATCTGCTGGAGTTTCTCATCACCCATATGGGGGTGAGCCGTGAGGATGTCTACACCCGCACCACCCCGATGAATCTGGGCGCCTACTGGCAGCTGGTGACCAACAAACGCTACGCCCATCTGCTGCTCAAGCCCAATCCACCCAAGGCGCTCGCCCCCTTTGACACCAAAGAGCCGGTGATGAATGTGATGGATAAGCAGGATGTGGCGCTGCTGCTACCCTATGAGGGGTTTAACCCCGTCGAGCGGCTAATTCAGGAGGCGGCAAGCGATCCCAATGTGGTGGCG
>PWVP01000036.1 GCA_003561815.1 Campylobacterota bacterium
GATGATGATGGCGATGGCTTCCTGGAAATCTCGAGCTGTTTCAGCTGGAACCAAAACGCAAACGCAACTTGTGAAGGGGTTGACGATGCCCTCCCCGGCACTCGGTCGAAGTGTTGGTGCGGGTCGAGCACTATCTCGGTGACGGTTCCATCCGGGATGGTGACTATCGTGAAGGAGACCATACCGCCGGGCGTGGATGAGGACTTCAGCTTCACCAGCACGTTCACCGACACCTTCACGCTTAACGCCGCCGATAACCCCTCGATCACAGTCGATGGTCTCGTCTCCGACACATACGAGGTGACCGAGACGGTCCCGCCCGGTTGGGTCCTCACGGATATCTCGTGCCAGGACGAGACCGAAGATTCGACAACGGACCTCGAGAGTGCCACAGCCACCATTCCGCTCGGCCCCGGCGAGCACGTGACGTGCACGTTTACGAACACGCCGAAGACGGGAGAGATCACGTTCGTGAAGGTGGTGGAGGGTGGTACGGCGAGTCCGAACGATTGGACCTTTGCGGTGGACGGACCGGAGACGCTGAGTGATATCGGGCACGACGACACAGCGACCCTGGTCACGGGCAGCTACACGGTGACGGAGGAAGGGCCGGCTGAGTACGACCTGACCGGAGCTTCTGGGGTCTGTGAGCTGGATGGCGACAGCGTGACGCTCACGGTGGAGGAGGTGGGAGGGACGTGCACCATCACCAACACGCGTCAGGCTCCGTCGATTGCGCTGACCAAGACGGCGCAGCCGCAGACGTACAGCGCGGTCGGTGACGTGATCACGTACACGCTGACGGTGACGAACGACGGGAACGTGACGCTCACGGGCGTGACGATCACCGATACGCTAGAGGGCCTGTCGGACCTGTCGTGTGATCCGACCCCGCCGGCTGAGCTGGCGCCGGGTGAAGAACTGGAGTGTACAGCAACGTACATGATCACGCAGGTGGACCTGGATGCGGGCAGTGTGCTGAACACCGCCACGGCGACCGGCACGCCGCAGGTAGGCGACGATGTGACGGACGAGGACAGCGAGACGGTCACCGCCGATCAGGATGCGGAGCTTACCGTTACGAAGACAGCTGATCCGCAGACCTACAATGCCGTTGGCGATGTGATCACCTATACCATCGTGGTGGAGAACACGGGCAACGTGACCGTGACAGACATAGATGTTCAAGACCCATTGACGGGCCTGACCACGACGATAGTGAGCCTGGCGCCAGGAGCGTCCGAGACCTACACGGAGACCTACACAGTGACGCAGGCCGACCTGGATGCGGGCAGTGTGCTGAACACCGCCACGGCCACGGGGGAGGACCCGGGCGGTGAAGAGGTGGAGGCTGACGACGACGAGACGGTGCGCGTGGCGGGCATCGACGTGGACAAGTTCGTGTCCGTCGACGATCAGGCGACCTGGCACGACGCGGACCATCCGCCGGGTCCGCTCACGCAGACAGGCAGCGATGTCTATTTCCGCTTCGTGGTGACCAACACCGGGACTGTGACGCTGACGAACGTGACGCTCACGGACACCGACTTCGAGAGTGAGATTGAAAGTCAGTGCACCATCCTTAGCACTCTGGCTCCTGGTGACTCGTTTGAATGCATCATCGGGCCAGTGAGCGCCATTGTCGGCCAGCACGCCAACACGGCTACCGCGACCGGAGACTTTGAGGACAGCACGTACGAGGACAGCGACCACGCCCACTACTTCGGCCGCCAGCCTCAATATGCCTTCGACAAATTCATCAACGGGCTGGACGCCGACACGCTTGAGGAAGCTGTTGAGGTGGAAGCCGGCGACGTCCTCACCTTCACCTACGTGGTCACCAATACCGGGAACGTCCCCATTTCGTGGACCGGCCTGGTTGACGACGTCTTCGGCGATCTTACCAATGACTGCGACCTGCCTATCGAAATTCCCGTGGGCGCATCGGCGAGCTGCGACTTCCTCAGTGAGGCCGTGGAGGCCGAGGACGGGAAGCGTAACATCGGCACCGCATCGGTGCAGGGGCTGGAAGACCAGAACGATCCTGCCTGGTACAAGACGCCCACCCCCACAGCTATTACGCTGCTGAGCTTCCAGGCGCAGCCGACGGGTCGGTCGACGGTTAGGCTGATGTGGGAGGTGTTACTCGAGAGAGAGAACGTGGCGTACCGGATCTATCGGGCTGCCCAGCCACGGGGGGATCTGGATCTCGTGGCGCACGTGCCAGGGGTCGCGGACGGGCTGCTCCGCGTGGAATACGGCTACGTGGACACGGTCCCCGACAATGGCTTCTGGTACTACTGGCTCATGGCGGTCGACTCGGACGGCACTGAGACACCGCTCCGCGGGCCTGTCAGGGTGGCTGTCAACCCGATGCAGCTGTATCTGCCGCTGATCGTCAGGCGGTGAAGCTCTTTCGCCACCAGTGCCTGCTTTCCGTCATAGGCCTGGCCTCCGGGCTGCACCAGCCGGGGGCCAGGCGCCGTCCCCCATCAGTGCGTTCCCGATCGATACTATGCCGGA
>PWVP01000064.1 GCA_003561815.1 Campylobacterota bacterium
GACCGATGCGCCCTATCTCACCCCCCATCCGCACCGTGGCACACGCAATGAGCCCGCCTACACGCAGCTGGTGGCCGATGCGCTGGCCGATAAGTTGGAGATGAGCGCGCAGGAGCTGGCCGCCCTTACCACGCAAAACGCGCTTGAGTGCTTTACCCGCTTGCAAGATAGGGTGCGGTAAAATCGCGCGCAATTTTAACTAAACGGCACAGAGAAGAGAGGTAAACATGGTACGAGTAGTGCTCGCTTTTCTGGTGATTTTAGGCGCTCTGCACGCGGCGCTTTATGAGCCTTTTGATGATAGCCGCGATCGGGCGGTGCTCGCCTCTTTGGATGTGGATGAGTCCTTTTTGCATGATCCCGATTTTCAGGCGATGAAGAACAACTACGCCGTCTATCGACAGGCGATGTTTCTGCGCATCCTCTCTGATGCCTATCTCTATCAACCGATGATTAAACAGATGATCGCCGATGCGGGCCTGCCCCCGGCACTGGTTTATATGGCGATGGCGGAGTCGAGCTTTATGCCCCGCGCTTTCTCCAGCGCGCGGGCGGTGGGAATCTGGCAATTTATGCCCGCCACCGCTAAAAGATATGGGCTGCGCGTCGATCTATATGTGGACGAACGGCGTGACCCGATTCGGGCGACGGAGGCGGCGATTGCCTACCTTAAGACCCTGCATCGGGAGTTTGACAACTGGGCGCTGGCGGTGATGGCCTACAACTGCGGAGAGGGGCGTATGCGCCGCGCAATTCGCGAAGTGGGAAGCGATCGGCTCGAAGATCTGCTGCGGGTGATTCCGGGGCAGCGGCGTCAGCCGCTTCCGGGCGAGACGCGGGAGTATCTGCGAAAGGTGCTGGCGATGGCCACACTGGCTGAGAGCGAGACACTGATGCTAAGCAGCAACACCCCCCATCTGCTCAATCGCGGCTCCTCCTATCCGCTCACCACGGTGGAGGTGGGGCCGGGAACGACGCTTCAGGAGATTGCCCGGGCCAGCGGAGAGCGGGTAGAGACCATTCGTCGTCTCAACCCGAGCCTGCGTTATGACTTTCTGCCCCCCTATGGCCAGAGTCACCGGGTCTATGTCCCCTACGAGCGGGCCGCCCAGTTTCGGGCCAACTTCGCCGGCAAAAGCGCAGGGAGCACCTATATCGTCCACGAGGTGCAGTCAGGGGAGAATCTTGGCGCCATTGGTCGGCGCTACGGCGTTCCCTACAGTATGATTCAGGATTTTAACAACATGCGTAGCACGATTATTCGTCCGGGTCAGAGACTGGTGGTGCCGGTTTTGCGGCCCGAGATGGATGATGAGTATGTGGTTCAAAGGGGCGACTCCCTCTCCACGATTGCGCGCAGGTTTAACACATCAGTGGAGCAGCTGAAAAATGCAAACAACCTTCAGCACAATACGATCTTTGCGGGGGATCGGCTTATTATCCGCCGTTAGCCTTCTGCTCTTTAGCGGCTGTAGCACCAAGCATCAGCAGAGTGCCAGTGTGGGCGGCTACTACCCCAGTCACCACACGGGTGGCACCTATCAGCCCGGTCGTGCCGGCGGGCGGTTTGGCTCGACGATGCCCCGGATGGTTCAAGGAAGCGAGGCGATGCATCGGGCGACGCTGCGCCCCTACACCGTCTTTGGCGAGCGGTACTACCCGCGTATCGTGCCGCTAGGGACCGTCGAGCAGGGGATCGCCAGCTGGTATGGGCCAGACTTTCACGGCAAAAAGACCTCCAACGGTGAGATCTACGATATGTACGCACCGGGAACTGCCGCACATAAAACCTTGCCGATGAACACCATCGTGCGGGTGACCCATGCTGAGACCGGCGAGCAGGTGACCGTGCGGATCAACGATCGCGGCCCCTTTGTCGAGGGGCGGATTATCGATCTCTCCTACACCGCCGGTAAGCGGTTGGGGCTGGATGTGAGCGGGATTGCACCGGTGAAGCTGGAGGTGCTGCAGTACGATGATCACATCATGGCCCAAAACCCCGGTGGCCGTGCGCCGGCTCGCACCCGTCAGGCGAGTCGATCGGGCTCAGGGGGCAGTAGCGCCTCTGTCCAGTCCACCGCTAGCATCACCCCGCTCGCTCCTGCGCCGGTGGAGCGCTCCCGATCGGGTGGCTATGCGCTTCAGATCGGCGCCTTTAGAAGCTCTGACGGGGCTTCGGCGCTGGCTAGAGAGAGCGAAGGGCGCTTTGCAGGTCAGCGGGTGCTGATCCGTGCCGGAGAGTCCGGCGGGGAGCCGATTCACCGGGTTTTTCTAGGGGATTTTGAGAGCCGCGATGAGGCGGATCGCTTTATGCGTCAGGAGGGGATCAGTAACGCCGTCGTGGTCAACCCATCCTGATAGCCGCCGTAAAGGAGTGTCGATGGCCGTAGAGAAGAGTTTTAGCGCCGATGATTTGATTGTCTCCAAGACCGACACCCGCGGGGTGATCACCTACGGAAACGAGCTTTTTATCCAGATGTCGGGCTACAGTGAAGAGGAGCTGCTGGGTGCCCCGCACAATCTGATTCGCCACCCGGATATGCCCCGGGCGGTCTTTAAGCTGCTGTGGGAGACGCTGGCGACCCGCCAGGAGGTGTTTGCCTATGTCAAAAACCTCGCGCGCGATGGCAGCTTCTACTGGGTGCTGGCCAATGTCACCCCCTCCTACGATCTCAAAGGGGAGGTGATCGGGTACCACTCGGTTCGGCGCAAGCCCGATGCAGAGGCGCTCAAGAGCGTTAAGCCGCTCTATAAACAGATGATAGAGGCTGAGCAGAGCGGCGGCGTGGAGGCCGGCACCAAAGTGCTCACCGATCTGCTGCAAACGAAAGGGGTGAGCTATGAAGAGTTTATACTTTCACTATAAGATCGCCCTGGTGGTGGGCACCATTATGGCGGTCTCCTTTCTGGCGGGTCTGGGGATCTATCTGAGTAATCACTTCTGGGCGATTGCGCTGATAGCCGGGGCGATTAACCTCTCTTTGGGGCTTTGGCTGATGAACTATGTGGGGCGTCTGGAGCGCACTATCCATCAGGCGACCGATGTGGCCCAGAAGGTCTCCCGCGGTGAGTTTGAGTTTCGCATCACCCGCATCCCCGATGTCCCCATCTACCGTGATCTGTTTTGGGGGATCAACAACATGCTCGATCAGCTCGAGGCCTTTATGCGGGAGGTGCGCACCTCTGTGGAGTACTCCCACCAGCAGAAGTTCTTCCGTAAGATTCTGCCCAAGGGGCTCAAGGGGGCCTTTGCGGTCAATGCGGGGGATATCAATATCGCCATTGATGCCATGCGTAGCAACGATGAGTTTAACCGTCAGAACGCCCTCTCAAGGGAGCTCTCGCGCCTGAGCTCTGCGCAGCTTAACGGCGGTCTGAAAACCATCGAAGAGGCGCTGCGCGTCGATATGGGGTGCATTGAACAGATGGCCTCAGAGATGGATGCGATCGCCACAGACTCAGGTGAGGGGCGTCAGCGCATCGGGCAGGTGGCCGATGAGATTGTGCGTCTAAGCGAGCTGGTCAGCCGGAGCAATGAGACCATCGAGCAGTTTGCCCGCCAGGCTGAGGAGGTGCGATCGGTGGTGGGGCTGATTACCGATATCGCCGATCAGACCAATCTGCTCGCGCTCAATGCCGCCATCGAGGCGGCTAGAGCGGGGGAGCACGGACGGGGCTTTGCGGTGGTGGCCGATGAGGTGCGCAAACTGGCTGAGCGAACCCAGAAGGCGACAGCGGAGATTGCCATCTCGATCCAGACGATGCACCAGCAGATGGGGGAGATTCAGGATAACACCGCATCGGTTGACGCGCTGGCCACCAGCAGCGAAGGGAGTGTTTCGGATCTCAAATCGGTCTTTGTCCGCTTTAGCGATCAGGCCGATCGGCTGGCTCAGGAGGGGGATCAGATGCGTCGAAACCTCTTTATGACCCTCTATAAAATCGAGCATATTGTCTTCAAGTCCAACGCCTACATTGCGGTCAATGCCACCGACGAGCCCGAGCACGCCCAAAGCCTCCTCTCCAAGGAGGCGCGCTATGATGAGGCGGCAGAGTACTTTGGCCAAAACCCCGCCTTTAGCCGCCTGCGATCGGCCGATGATGCGGTACACCGCTATGTCAAGGAGGCGGTCGCGTGCGTTCCTGACAAGCGTTGCCTGGAGGCCAAAGATACGATCGTCGCCAACTTTGAGGCGATGGAGGAGCAGAGTGCGGCACTCTTTAGGGTGATGGATGAGATGTTGGCCGCCACAGCCCAAACCAGCGAAAAGAGAGATGATGCCTAAACCCGTTGAGATTGCACGCCAGACCAAAGAGACCGAGATTAAGCTAAAGCTCACCCTGAAGGGGAGCGGCGAAGCCTCTATCCAGAGCGGGATCGGCTTTTTTGATCATATGCTCGAGGCGCTCTGTAAACACGCGCTGATGGATCTGAGCCTCACCTGCCGGGGGGATCTGCATGTCGATGGCCACCATACGGTTGAGGATGTGGGGATTGTGCTGGGTCAGGCGCTTAAAGAGGCGATCTTTCCTGTCGGGGCGATTGAGCGTTTTGGCGATCGGATTGTGGTGCTCGATGAGGCGGCGGTACAGGTGGCGCTGGATATCAGCAACCGCCCCTATCTGCACTTTGGGCCGGAGCTTTCAGGGAGCGTAGGCGGCTTCGATGCGGAGCTGGCCGAGGAGTTTTTCCGTGCGCTCACGACACAGGCGGGATTGAGCTGTCATATCACCCTGCTGCGGGGTCGAAATCTCCACCACATTCTGGAGGCGATGTTTAAAGCCTTTGCCGTCGCGCTGCGCACCGCGCTGAGCCACAACCCCCGCATGAGCAGCACACCGAGCACCAAAGGTGTCCTCTAGGTGGCCACGCGGGTCTATCTCTTCTTCTTTGCCCTTCTGGTGGCGATCGTCCTCTCTGCGTGGCTTTTAGAGCCCCATTCGCGCGAAGGGGAGGTGGCTACCCGTGCGGCCCAGGTGGAGTTTGACCGCTACCACTACTATGAGATCACCCCCCAGGGGGTCGATCGCCTTCTGCTCGCGGATAAGGGGTGGCACTACGGCACCCATGAGGAGCTGAAGATGCCGATCTTTATCCAGCGGGGCGAGGGCTTTACCGAGGGACTCAGCGGCCTACGGGCGATCTGGCGAAACGAGGAGCTCGATGTGATCGGAGAGGTTCTCTACTGGCACAGCGAGGGGTATAACTTGTTCACAGAGCGGGCCGTGTATAATGATCGTGATGAGACGATACGGGGTCGCGGCCCCTTTACCTTCCAGTGGTCTGGCGGGCAGATGCAGGGGTATGACTTTATCGCCGATGGCCCAAAAGCGCAGCTTCAGGCGCGTGATGTGCAGGCTGTGCTGCAGCTTGACCAAATCGATTAGAACTTAAAGGATTTTTGTGCGCTTTGTCTGGTTTCTGATGATCGCCGCTTCGGTACTGATCGCCTCTGAGCAGGTGGAGGTGGTCGCCCAGAACTTTCAGGTGGATGAGAAGCAGGGGCGAACCACTTTCCAGGGCTCCGTGGTGATCACCCGTGGCGTGGATGTGATGAAAGCCGATGAGATTGTGGTGCACGCCACCCCTGAGCGCGATGTGCGGCTCTTTGAGGCGATGGGTAACACCTGGTTTGATATCACCACCGAAGATGGCCACAACTTCCGGGGCAAAGCCGATGAGCTCACCTATGTGCCCGAGACCGGCCTTTATACGCTGATAGGTAACGCCTGGGTGGAGGATGTGACCAATGTGCGCCAGATCAGCGGCGATCGGATTGTGCTCAACGAGCTGACCAAGATCGCCGATGTGGTGGGGCGTGAGCAGGAGCCGGTGAAGGTGATCTTTACCATCCAGGAGCGTAGCGAAGGGGCGGATCAAAATGGCTCAGGTTCTTAAAGCCCACTTCATCACCTCCGCACCCACCCTGGAGGCGGCGCCGCCGGAGGGGGTGAGCGAAGTGGCCTTTCTGGGCCGCTCCAATGTGGGCAAAAGCTCTCTTTTAAACGCACTCACCGGCCGCAAAGCGCTGGCGAAGACCTCCTCCACACCGGGCAAAACCCGTTTGATCAACTTTTTCGATATCACCTTGAAGGGTCAGGGGGAGCCGCTGAGTCTGCGGCTGGTGGATCTGCCCGGTTTTGGCTACGCAAAGGTCTCTAAAGTCGAGCAGGCGCAGTGGCAAAAGGCGCTTGCGGACTTTCTGCGTGTGCGGCGGAGCATTCGGGTCTTTGTGCGGCTGATCGATGCGCGCCACCCGGAGCTGCCCCAGGATCAGATGATGCGGGATTTTGTCGCTTCGCTGATTCGCCCCGATCAGCTCGATCTGCCGGTCTTTACCAAAGTGGACAAGCTCAACCGAAAGGAGCGTGATGCCCTAAAACGCCGCTATCCCGAAGCGGTGCTGCTCTCCTCGGTGAGCAAAGAGGGGATCGAGGCGCTGCTTGATCGGCTGATGGTCCAGATCTTTCAAGAGGGGGCGTAGTGGAGCTCTTTAAGCCCACCTTGAGCGATGTGCCCCGGATGCAGCGGCTGGTGCAGCCCTTTTGTGAGGAGGGGGTGATCCTGCCCCGCAGCGAAGAGGAGGTGGCCGGTGCGATTCGCTCCTATACCGCTGCGCGCATTGAAGGGGAGATGGCGGGCTTTGGCGCACTCTACATCTACAACACCCGTCTGGCTGAGATCCGCTCTTTAGCGGTTGCTCAAGAGCGGCAGGGGCAGGGTGTGGGGGGCGCGATCGTGCGTGCGCTTCTGGAGGAGGGGCGTCAGCTGGGCATCGCGCAGGTGATGACGCTGACCTACCATGTGGGCTTTTTTACCCGGCTGGGGTTTAAGGAGGTGCCTAAAGAGGAGATCTGGCACCAGAAGGTTTGGGAGGACTGTATTCGATGCAAACATTTTCCGATATGCAACGAGTCAGCACTGATTCTCGAACTCTAATCCGCTACCTGCTGCTGCTCATCCCGCTGGTGATCTATGAGGCGCTGAGCACGATCTATCTGCTGCTGCCGCCCCTTTTGGGGGTGATGATCGCTCTGTTGGTGGCCCATCGTGCACAGCGCTATCTGCCGCTGGTGCTGATCTATCTACTCTTTTTTGAGGCCGATCACGGCCTCTTTGTTTTTAGCACCTGGATCTTTGTGCTCCTCTTCTTTCGGTTCGTGCTGCCGGTTTTGGAGGAGAATCTGGCGTGCCGCCCCTGCATTCTGGTGCTCAGCGTGGCGCTGGGCTACATCGGCTACTACCTCTTTATGTCGCTGATCTGGCTGGTTTTCGGTCTGGACGGTCTGGACTGGAACTGGTGGCTGCTGCTCTATTTTATCGCCATTGAGATGGTGATTGTGGTGCTACTGCTGTGATGCGCCTTCGGATTTTGACCCTTCTGTTTATCGTGGTGTGGACAGTGCTTTTGGGGCGCATCTACTATCTGACTATCCCCTCGCAGTCGCACTTTGAGGCGCTAGCGCAGCGAAACACCGTTAAAACCGAGTCACTACTGCCTGTGCGCGGCACCATCTACGATCGCAACGGCCATCCGCTGGCGGTTAACCGGCTGGGTTTTTCGATCTCGCTCTCACCCCACCTGAGTCTGCGCCACAATCGCGATCGGCTTCAGGAGGTGCTGGAGTTTATGCTGGCGGTCTATCCCCAGATAGGTGAGAAGGAGCGGCTTATAGCGCGCTATACTCGCCTGGACTCTCACTACAGCCACGAGCCGGTGGAGCTGGTGCCCTTCGTACCCTACGAGGAGATACTGCCCTACTTTACCCAGCTTTCGCTCCATGAGAACATCACCATCGAGCCCACGACGCAGCGCCACTACCCCAACGGCACCATCGCTTCGCACATTTTAGGGTATGTCTCCCGGGCCGATCGGCGCGATGAGCGCATCGATCCGGTCAGTCGGGCGATCGGGTTTCACGGGCGAGCCGGAATTGAGCGGCAATACAACAGCGCCCTTCAGGGGGAGCTAGGGCGCCGGGTCTATCAGGTGAGCGCCTTTAACCAGGAGATCGAGGAGATCGAGCGGATCGAGCCCAGCCAGCGTCAGGATATGGTGCTACATCTGGATATCCGTCTGCAGCGCTTTGTCCATGAGCTCTTTGAGCGCAACGGCCACTCCGGTGTCGCGCTGGTGATGGAGCTTGAGAGTGGCGGATTGATCGCTGCGGGCAGCTACCCGGAGTACGATGTCAACCGCTTTGTGACCGGTATCAGCGTGGCAGAGTGGCAGGAGATGATTGAGGATTTCGATCACCCCTTTATCAATAAGATGGTCAATAGCCTCTACCCGCCGGGATCGGTGGTTAAGGGATCGGTGGGTCTGGCGCTGATGGAGTCAGGCCAGATTCTCCCCTCTACGGAGTTTCACTGCTCAGGCGCCTTTCCCTTTGCCGGTCGGGACTTTCGCTGCTGGCGCCGCGAGGGGCATCTAGAGACCGATCTGCGCAAAGCGGTACGCGAGAGCTGCGATATCTACTTCTACCGCGCCAGTCAGCAGGTGGGGATGACGCCGATTGCCCAGAAGCTGCGCGAACACGGCTTTGGGGTTCGCACCGGTGTCGATCTGCCCAATGAGTTTGTGGGGATTGTGCCCGATCCCGACTGGAAGCGCCAACGCTACAACAAGCGCTGGTTTACCGGCGAGACCTTTATCACCTCGATCGGGCAGGGGAGCTTCCTCTCCACACCGATGCAGGTGACCACCAATATGGGGCTTCTCGCCTCCGGTCGCTTAGTGGAGCCGCGGGTGGTCAAAAGTGTACGAAACGAGCAGGTGCGCCCTGGCTACCACGAGCCCTTTAGTGAGTCCGATCGCCACCATATCGATCTGGTGCGCCAGGCGCTGCTGGATGTGACCACCCATGAGCATGGCACCGCTTCACACTCTCTGATTGCGCCGGTAAGCGTGGGGGCTAAAACCGGCACAGCACAGGTGGTGAGTATTCCCCAGGATGAGAAGGAGCGGATGAGTGAGACGGAGCTGGAGTACCGGCTGCGATCGCACGCGTGGCTGACCGCCTACGCGCCGGCGGAGAATCCGCGTTATGTGGTGACGATTCTTGTGGAGCACGGCATGAGCGGTGGCGGGGTGGCCGCCCCCGTGGCCGCTCAGATTATCCGGCGGATGAACGCTCTGGGCTACTTTAGAGAGTGATAGCGTTATAAACGACCAGCGCGGTGACGCTTAGGAGCACCAGTCCGGCGGATTTGCCGTAGAGTTTGTTGGCGGTGATAAAGACCAGCATGACGGTGGCCACCATGGCCGCAGCGATGTCGTAGAAGTTGGCCCCCAGATCGACCGCAAGCGGGCTGATGACCGCCGCACCGCCCAGTACGACGGTGTAGTTGGCGACATTGGATCCGATGATATTGCCAATGCTCATGTCGCCATTGCCCCGCAAAGCGGCTGTGAGGCTCACCACCAGCTCGGGCAGACTGGTGCCAAAGGCGACCAGCAGCAGCCCGATCACCCACTCGCTCACCCCCCATGTGGCGGCGATGGCTGTGGCGTTTTCGATGGTGTGGTGCGCACCGACAATAATCAGCGCAAACCCCCCAACCAGCAGCGGCACGCTTTTAGCCCAGCTAAAGGGCTCCTTTTTAATCGACTCATCCACCACCGAGACCAGCTCCTTCTCATCCCGGGCCAGAAAGAGCAGATAGGCCACCACCATCAGCGCAAAGATCGCCCCCTCAAA
>PWVP01000091.1 GCA_003561815.1 Campylobacterota bacterium
CACCTGGCGGGCGCGGTAGCTCTGAATATCGAGATCGTGCAGTTTGCAGATCAGAACCGTCTCTTTACAGGGCGGCTCCCCCACATGCCAGCTGCCTGTTCCAGCCGAGTCGATCTTAAGATCCAGTCCGCGCCGCTTCGCCTCCCGTTTGGCCACCGCCTCTGCAATCGGCGATCGGCAGATATTGCCCGTACAGACGAAGAGGATGCTCCCCACCGGGCCACGCGGAGGGGTGGGCCGCCCAAAAAGCTTCATCGTTTAGTGTAGCTCCTCGTTGAGCTTCACCTCCCGCTTGCTGCGGGTGGCCACAATCTGACCGGTGGTGCTATCCTGGCGAAAGTGAACCCCGTGCAGTCCGGCAAACGCGACCCCCTTAAGCACCAGCGGTGAGCTCCCTGCCGTCTCAAAGCCGGGGTTAATCGCCGCGATCGCCTCGGCTGACTTTGCATCGACACCCACTTTGGTGCCCTCCAAAATCGCCACCCCGGCATCGACGATGCAGCCATCGCCCAGTGGAATGCCGGTGACCGAGTTGGCCCCAAGCAGGGTGTTTTTACCGATGCTGACCGGATTGCCGTTGGTGCCGCTTAAGACCCCCAAAATCGAAGCACCGCCGCCCACATCGCTTCCGCTGCCAACAATCGCACTAGAGGAGATGCGCCCCTCCACCATCACCGGGCCGGTGGTGCCGGCGTTGAAGTTGATATAGCTTGCACCGGGCATCACAGTCGTACCGGGGGCCAGATGCGCCCCCATGCGCACCTTCGAGCCATCCAGAATGCGGGTGTTATCCGCCGGAATCACATGCTGCAGGTAGCGGGGGAACTTATCCACCGCATCGATCGCCGGATACTCGCCGCGCAGCTTCAGCTCGATCTCATTCTCGCGCAGCCACTCCAGCTCGATCGGCTGGTTGCCCACCCAGGCGACATTGCTCAGCAGACCAAAGGCGCCACTCAGATCCAGACTTCGAAGCGGCGCTTTGCCCTGCGAGAGGGCGTGAAGCTTTAGATAGACCGCCTCCACGCTCTGAGGCGCCACATCCTCAAAAAGAAAGACCGCCCGATACTCCCCCGCATCCAGTCCATTCTCCTCAGCAATCGCCGCTAGCGCCAGCAGAACCTGCACATTTTGATGCTTCGGCCCGGCCGCCTCGTCGATAAAGGGGGCAAAGGCGTTTAGTGCGGCGTTAATAAACCCGATATCCAGATCCACCACCAGCTCGCTCGCCTTGGGATCAAGCGCCACACCCGACTCTTTAAGCGCGCTGAGCAGCACAGCTGCGGACTTATGGTTCTCTCTCCAGTTAACTAGCCCGAAGCTCGCCTGCAGTACCCGCTGCGGATCCAGCTGTCCGCGATCGACACGGCAGATACCAAACCCGATCGACTCGCGGTAGGCATCAGAGGCCATAAACTCCTTTGTAAAGCTATCAAACTGCTCTTTGGTCTTGATAGACATGCTCCCCATCCTTCTAAAACGATTTGGCGTATTGTGCCAAGAGTCCGATTAGAGCTACTCCGGGCGGTAGCGAAGGAGCTTAAGGGTGTGGTTCTTCGCATCCACCACCAGCACATCTCCTGCCCCATCAACCGCCAGATCGACCGGCTCATCAAAGCGCGCCCGATCCCCCCGCCCGATCCGATCACCTGGACGCGTACCCCCGGCGGCGGTGTAGGCCGATCCATCACGCTGCACCATCCGTATTGCATGGTTTCGACTATCGGCCACCAGCAAAAACCCCTCCGGATGGTACGCAAGCCCCAGCGGGTGACTAAAGAGCGGCTGCGCGCCATCGCGATAACCCGAGTAGCCACGACCGGCCAGCGTCCAGACGCGTCCATCGGGCTCAATCACCCGAACAGCGTGGTTATAGGTATCGGCCACATAGAGCTGACCCTGGGGCGAGAGGGCGATAGCCGAGGGGCCCGCAAAACGGGCCGACTGCCCCACCCCATCGGCCAGACCCATCTGCCCATCACCCGCGAGCGTCACCACACGCCCATCGGGCTCGATCACCCGAATTCGGTGATTGAAGGTATCGGCCACATAGAGTCGCCCCTCAGGCGAAGCGGCCACCCCGAGCGGTGAAGCAAACAGCGCCTTATGGCCCGATTCATCCAGATAGCCCCGCTCCCCTGTGCCGGCCAGGGTGGAGACATTGCCCTCATGGGCTAAAAAGCGTATTTTGTGATTGCCCGCATCGGCAATCGCCACGCCACCGGGCAGCAAAGCCACCCCCTGAGGCAGCGCAAAGCGCGCACTGAAGGGCAGGCCATTGCGATCGCCATGGGTCGGACCCCCTGCCAGTCGGCTAACGCGACTCTCTTGACGATCCCACTGCAGCAGACGGTGACCCGCCTCATCGGTTATCACCCACCGATCCTCCGGCAGCCATGCGACCGCCCGCGGCGCAGCCTCCCCTAAAGAGGCCGGGAGCGCCACCTTAAAATCCACCTCAAAACCAGGGGCAACCAGCCGGTGTTCACTGGCAGCAAGCAGCACTACCGACCACAAAACAAGCGCAAAAGCCCTAAAAAACATCAGCCGTGCACCGTCATAATCTCATACTCGCCCTGCTCGTTCTCCATCAGCTTCAGCTTGGCGATGCGCTCACCCTCGCTGACCGAGTAGAGATACTCCTTGCCCAGCACCGGCAGCCGGAAACGCACCTCGTTGTGCCCAAGCCACTTGGCCGAGCTGTTGGTGACGGTGGCTGAGAGCACCTGCTCATCAAAGCAGGCCACCTCAGCCCGTTTGGCCTCCACCTGCTCTTCAAGCTCCTGAATGTGCGCCTCTAGCGCCTCTCTCTTTTTCATCACCCCCAGATACTCCCGCACCATTCGCATAAAGGCCTCCGAAGGGACACGCCCCTCTTTCTTATCCTCCATAATCTGCTGCTGCATCTGCTTAAAGGTCTCGTGGTTCTTTTTCAGGTAGGCGGTGTTGTTCTCGACACCCTTTTTGCTTTTGGCGATCTCGCTTTGCAGTTCGCTGACCGCCTCCTGGGTCTGTGTGATTCTATCGGCGGTCTCTTTGTGTGCCATCGGATCGATCGTCAGGCGGTTTTCGCCTTTAAGCACCTGCTCAATCGCGATCGATCGGGAGGCTAAGATGCGGGATTTTCCCCGCAGGTCCCGCACCTTTGCATGGCTGGCGTAGATCTCGCCACCAACCGCCTGCTCAACACTCGCCTCATCCGATCGAATCACGCCCCCCTCCAGACTCTTAATCGTCACGCGCTTGCCGCAGGCAAGCCCTCGCAGGACATTGACCTCCACCGTCTCACCATAGAGCTCACTGGTCTTATGGGTCTGACCACTGATCTGAATCGAGCCGGCCTTGATTTTGGCGTTGCTGGCCACACTGCCGTTGACCTCCACCTCCATCGCCTCAACCACCATATCCGAGCCGATCACCTCCTCAGAGGGGTCTTTACCGGCAACCTGAACCTTCACATCCTTATCCACCCCGGCACGCACATTGCCGGTGGATTTGAGGTTGATATCCCCCACGGTCACCGTTTTATCCACCGTCAAGACATTGTTCTCGAGCTTAACATACCCCTCATCCAGGGCGTAGTAGCGCTTGCGCCCCTCTTCGCTTTTTACCTCGATGGTCTTATTATCCACCCCAAACTCCGGATAGTGGTTCACCTCCGGATCGGGCATCTCGATAAAAGCGCCGTTGTAGCTGCGTCCGGGCTTGCCTTTTTGGGGCTGGATATACTCTACCAATAGCTCGCCTGAGTCCACGCTGGTGACAAAACCGCGATCGGCATAGTTGACGCGCTTCTCCTCATCGCTCTTGGCGTCTTTCTCTTTATAGTGAAAGATAATCGCATCATCGACGGTTTTGACCGGCTCGGGCCAAGCGGTCAGGGGGATATTCAGCTGCTGCTTAATGGGCTCTTGAGAGGCGATCTTGGCCAGCTTGACAATCGCCAGCTTGAGCGGATCGTCCATTATCCCGATAAGCATTCCATGGCGCAGCTTTAGCTTGTTGAAGTAGATAAAGAGCTGCTGCTTGATGTTCTCCACAGGGGCCAGCACAGAGCCGGGTAGAATCCGTGCGATCGCTTTGGAGCGAAACTCATCGGGGAGCACCTTGACTTTGAGTCGAAAGGGGCCAGGGCTTAAGGGCTTGAGCCGGATATGGTACTCCTGGGCAATCTGAAAGCGGGGATCAAGTAGCCACCCCTTGGGCTGCTTGATGCGCTCTAGGTGGGTCTTGTTAAGCGGCTGATACTCCTCTTCGCCCGGCGGGCGCACAAAGGTTTTGGTCTGAAGGATGTCGAAGTCGATAGAGGCTGGATGCACCCGCTCTTTTGAGGCCACATCCTGAATGGCCTTGGCGACAGAGACGGTTTTGATATCCATGCTCTTATTAAAGCGCTTTATCTCCTCAGCCATCTGCTCGCTCTCATCCCCTTCCGTTACGGGTTGGTATCCACTAAAGGATATATCGGCCACATCCTGAATCGTTGAGATCGATTCTATCACAGGGAAGTTTTAGTTTGCCATTTTAAAACCCCCAAAAGGGGCCGATATGGAGTGCATGGAGAGAGAGACCCAAATCCCGACAGCCACCCTGGAGCAGTCGCTTACCTATACCGGCCAGTTTGCCCACTTCCTGGCCAGCCGCGCCTTTTTCTGCCTGCAGGGCGGAAGCCCGCCGCAGGCTCAAGAGGAGCCGCCACAGGTGCTCACCGCCGATCGGGATCGCACCTTCGTGGGCACGCGCCTCTTTATCCTCGCCTAAGCCCGCCCTGCCCTCCTGAGTGCTACAATAGCCCCACCCTTTTGAAAGCCTGAATGTGCGCTATTTTAATACTCTACTCATCGCTGCACTGCTGGCCGGTGTGGCTGTCGGTCTTTTGTGGCCGGGGTTTGCCGGACATCTAAGCTGGCTGGGCGATCTCTACCTCTCACTTTTGATGATGGTGCTTTTGCCGCTGGTAATCCTCTCAATCCTCTACGCTTTTTGCCAAAGCGGCACCGAAAGCCCACTGAGGATACTCGGGCGCGGCGGGCTGTTTTATCTTTTTAGCTCCCTGCTAGCCGGCATCAGCGGTGTGCTGCTCTTCTGGCTGATCGCACCGGCTGCTGAATGGATGCCGCCTTCTGATACACACACCCCTATCGCCGCATCCATCGACTGGATCGAGCTGCTGATCCCCACCAACCTCTTTGGCGCCCTTGCCCAGGGGCAGATTCTGCCGGTGATTCTCTTCTGTCTGCTCTTTGGGATCGCGCTGGCCCACTCTTCAGATACCGCAGCACTGGCCGCCCCTCTGGGTGTGCTCCATGGGGCGATTATGCGCCTGACGGGCTGGATTGTTCTGCTCACGCCGCTTGGGGGGTTTGCGCTTATCGCCCAGGGTGTGAGCCAGCTAGGAGAGGATCTGCCCGCCACACTGGCGCTGCTCATCGGCACCGTACTGATCGCTGCTTTGTGGCACAGCTTTATCAATCTCCCCCTTTTAGCGCGGCTCTTTGGTGCGCGCGATCTCTGGCGCTATCTTCGCACCATTAAAAAGGCCCCCTTAACCGCCCTGGCCACCGCCTCCAGCGCCGCCACACTGCCCGTCTCACTTCAGGCGGCCCAAGAGGCGGGGATCAGGCGCCAAAGCAGCGCGCTTTTGCTCCCGCTGGGCGCCTCGCTCAACATGGACGGCTCGGCTCTCTACCATGCTGTTGTGGTGCTCTTTTTAGCGCTGCTTTCGGGGCTGGAGCTTGGGGTGGGCGGCTCAATCGTGGTGGTGGGGCTGGTGATGCTCTCCTCGGCGGGCACCTCCGCCATCCCCGGTGGTGGGATTGCGATGCTGGCCATGATAGCGACCCTTCTAGGGATCGACCCGGTGTGGCTGGGACTCTATCTACTAATTGATCGTTTTTTAGATAACATCATCACATCGGTTAATGTGTGGGGCGATCTGGTTGCCCTAAAGAGTGTCGATCAATCTGCCAAAATGGACCAAAGCGCATGAAAAGAGTCTTTTTACCGCTGCTGTTTCCCGCGCTGCTTTTAGGGGCCACCTGGGAGCTGGGGGGCGGTGGCGGACTGGTGTTTCTCGATCGCTCCACGCAGGGGGCGTACCTACAAAACCAGGATGAGAATCTGCCTCGCCTCTTTCTAAGGGGTGGTTATCAGCTCACCCCCCAAAGCGATCAGCTCTTTATCGCAATTGCTTCTGATAAGCGGATCGATGAGCTGGATCTAGGGTACAACCTGATGCTCCCCTCCATGCAGCCCTACGCCCCCCTGCGCGCTCTACCCTACGCAAAAGCCTCCCTGGCGATTGGCAACACCCATGCCGACTGGGACACACTGAGCCATATGGGAGCGGCTTTGGGGTTGGGGCTGATCGGCCACAGTGGCGAGCAGCTTCGTGTGCGTTTCGAGCTGGAGTACCGTATGCGCGAGGGGCAGCTAGAGCGCGGCGGCCAGGAGCCCAATGGCGAGCTCTTAAGCTGGCGCGATCGGGAGCTTAACTTCCTGATCGGTCTGGCGCTACTATTTTAAATCCAAAGGAGCCGATGCGTGAAAACCCATCTAAGTGCAGGCCTCAACGCCTTCTATCTGGTCTTTTTAGGGGTGCTGCTGGGCAGTACGCTCGCCCTGGGCGCCCTAAGTGCGCCGGTGATTTTTGGGGCCAATCACTACCTGGAGCACACCCTTTTAAGCCGCTATGAGTCTGGACAGATTATGAGTGAGATCTTCGCCCGCTACGCGGTGATCTTAAAGGCGGGGCTAGTGACCGTGGTACTCTATGAGGGGTGGCGCCTGTGGCTCAAAGAGTCTGGCATGATGCTGCTTATGGCGGTCGCGGGTGTGCTCGCCGCAGGCGGGGCGTTTGCCTTCTACTATACGCCCGAGATTTTACAGGCGCAGGCCCTAGGCGAAGCGGCAACCGCCAGCGCCGCCTTTGATCAGCTCCACAAGGGGGCTGAGATGAGCTTCAAACTGCTCAGCTTTGCGCTGGGTGCGCTTCTTTTCTTGCGTGTGCTTCGTCTGCAGCGGGCCTACTAAGCCTCTTTACGAACCGGCTCGAAATCCGCCTGCTTGCGGATATGATCAAAGAGCCGGTCCACAATCACCTGCCGCTGCTTCACCAGCCCATCCAGCTCATCGATCCGTGAGGACTCAATGCGATCGCGCAGCTGACGGTGGACCGCCCGAAACTCCCCGGCCAAACTCTTTACCTCTCGTGCTGACATAACGCCTCCTTTAGTCTTGGCTAAAGCAAGCAGCATCTGTTCCGAAAGGATCCCTAAAAGAGCTCTAGCTCCTGCTCCTCCTCGCCGCTGCTCTCACCGGGCAGAAGAAGCGTCTCCAGCTGAGCACAACTGGAAAACAGCGAAGCGTCCAGATAGTGAATATCCTGGGCACTCTGGGCAACGAACACCTCCTGGCGCCACTGGCCAAGATCGCCAATCACCGCCTCCAAAAAGGCGAGAACCCGTTTGGCCCGATCGGGCGACTCAATCTCATCAACCCTCTCAATCAGGCCGGCGAGCGACTCAAGTGCGTAGCCGAGATCCTGAAACTCCAGCGTGTTGTTTAAAGCCCTGGCGTAGGTGCCCAAAAGCGCCACCAGCACACCGCGAAGCTTCCCACTCAACGCCCCCTCCAGATCGATCGCCCCCCTGGCATCCTCCTCAAGCTCTTTGAGCTCTGCGACCAGATCGCTATCCAGGCCACCACTCTCGGCGACAAACCGGGCGGCGTCGATCTTTTCGCTCTGGGGTGGATGCATCGCCTTAAGCCGCTCGCTATCGACCACGCTCTCTATCTTTGGCTTAATGGCCGCTGCCACCCTCTCCTGAGCCTCCGGGCCACCATAGGTGCACGCCATCGCCCCAAAAAGGGCAAAAAGCTTCGCTTGCCAGAGGGCAAGTCGATCCCCCTCAACCCCCCGCCTGGCCAACCAGGCGAGCACCAGATCCGAGTAGAGCAGAAAGTATCTGGAGAAGATTCCAAAATCGAGTCGAATACGCCCATGAACCGCGCCGGAGCTCTTGATCATCGGCATCATCGCCTCTAGCGGCTGGGTCAAAAAGCGGATCAAAAAGACCGATTGACGAATCTTCAGGTGGTGAAGCATCGAAGCGTCCGCCACGAAACGACCCGCCTCACGATCGGCGACCACCTGCGCATAAAACGGCTGCACAATCTCCTCGATAATCGTCGGCAAGGTTTGCTCTGAAAGCGCCAGGCGCACATCCACCCCTTGAACCCTTTGGCTACACGGCTTCATTGCCACTCTCCTTTTACTCTCTTCTCCTCCAGCTCTCCCCAGATATCCCCAAAGAGAAGCGTCCGCTTCAAAACCGCCCGGGTGGCCACCCGATCGCCGTCGATATTTAAAAAGAGCTCCCCCTTATCACTGGTGAAGATCTCCTGATTCACCTGCACCACCAGATAGAGCCCCTCGGTATCGAAGGTGCGCTTCGCCTCACGCAGCAGATCCCCTTTGGGTCGCTCAATCACCACCGGTTCATCTGAGCCCATGGCGGCCAGCTCCAGGCGCTGATGGCCCTTCTCCTCAAAGCGGGCCCCCACATTGTGATAGAGGGTGAGCAGATCATCTGGAGCGTACTCATCGAGCAGATTGGATCGGTGGCTGCACTCCCCTGAACGACACCGCTCGCGAATCTCATTGACCACCTGATGCTCGTGATCGAAGTAGTACCCCTTAAACCGCTTGCGATCGCGGTAGGTGACGGTCGCCTCGAAGCGATCGGGCACCAGTAGACCATCGACGACCCGTCCACGGCTCTCATGGCGCTCACGCCGATCGCCGCTTAGACGCCTGGCCAGCCCCCGGGTGCGCACCTCCACAGCTGTCTCATAGGTGCCATCGGGCGCTATCTCAAGCGATGCACGCGCCTCACCAAGCGTAAAAAACCCGTAACCGACCTTATATTTGGCGTAGGAGCTAAACCCCTCATCGGCTAAAAGGAGTGTCGCCAACACCCCCACAGCCACCACTAACCGCATCCAGACTCCTTCGTGCCGATCTGCAAAACAGGCTCCCATTTTAACCAAAAACGGTTTCACCCGGTGACCTCAGGGGCAAGATCCTATAATTTTGCCATCACGAGCGAGGGGCTTTTTTGATCCAACCCATGCGACGCTGGCTTCTACCCATTATTCTGCCGGTAATACTGGCGGCTGAAGGGTGGCACTTTGAGCCCTTTGTGGGGATTGGCCCGGCCCAGGGGGAGTTTCGCTGGGTAAGCGCTGGAGAGCACGAGAGCGAGGGGGCGTTCACCTCGACGCTTGAGTGGCAAGGGCTCCAGAGCCGCCGGGAGCGAATCGGGCTCTATGCGACGCGGAACTTCTGGGAGCTGACCCTCACCTACGATCGCGGCACTCTACGGGATGGTTCGGTGGAGGATACCGATCGCTACGCCCAGGAGGGTTCGATACTCAATAGCCAGACGCGCCATAGCACCAGCGGACGCCACCGCACCCTGACAGGACACCTCGGTGTGCGGCTGGGTGAGCCCGATTTTCAGGTTATCCCACAGCTGCTCTGGCTTCAGCGCACCGATCGCTACCGGATCGGTTCAGGCTACCACACCGCCGATAACCGGGCCACCGGGGAGGTCAATAGCCGCTATGAGGCGCGTTTTGAGGGGTTTGGAGGGGCTTTGGAGCTTCGCTCCGCCCTAAGCGAAACGCTCAC
>PWVP01000171.1 GCA_003561815.1 Campylobacterota bacterium
AATCGTCTGCTGTTTGGGCACGCGCTTGCCCTTGATGAGATTTACAATCGCCTCAATCCCCTCTTGGCCGCAGGTGGGATAGGTGAAGCTGGCTGTCTGCCAACCGGCCAAAATCGCCTCTTGGGCGGCGCTTATGTAGTCGATCCCGACAGTTGGAACCGCCCTTGAATCTTCATAGCGCTCCATTACAACCCGTGCGCCAATCAGCATGCTATCACTATGGGCGTAGATGGCATCAAAGCCAATCTGATCTCTATAGAGCCTATCAACCACCTCGATGGCATCCTGCCTGAGATAGTTGCCTCGTCTCTTGATAATGCGGACACCTTCATGCTCCCTGGCAACCGCCTCAAAGCCCCTTTCGCGCAAAACCGTCGGGGTGGCTCCCTTCACCCCCTGAAGCATCAATATGGTGCCCTCGTAGCCCATTTGGTGCAACAGATAATCCGCTGCCTGGCGGCCTATTGCCTCATTGTCCGGCGCGATAAAGCTGGTATAGGCATCCCCACTGATCCCTCGATCAATCAAGACGACACCAATCCCTCTCTCAATCGCCTCCTGGAGAACTACTGCCGTGATGGTTGGCTCGATAGGGCTTGTCAGAATATAGTCGTAGCCCTCTCTTATAAAGCTCTCAATAGCCATAATCTGAGCGCCGATAGAGGCTTGCGCATCTCTCACCGTCACCTCCAGGAAATCGTACTTTTCGGCCTCTTTGAGCGCCTGATCGACCTGTGCTTTGCGCCAGTCATTGGCCAGGGTATCTTGAGCGAAACCCACCCTGTACACCTCCGCCTGCGCCAGCACCGCCATAAGCGTCACCACCAGAGCGATCCGCGCTAAAATCCTCACATACTACCCCTGCTCGGGCTTCTGCGCGACACTTCGGTTTCGCCCATCACTCTTGGCACGATAGAGCGCCTCATCGGCTCTTTTGAGCAGGGTTGAGGCCTCTTGGGATGGGGGCTTTAGGGTGCTTACCCCCAGACTAAGCGTGACCACTTTAGCCGCACTGGAGTGTTCGTGTGTCATCCCGAGCGCCTCCACAGCGCTGCGCAGCCGCTCGGCCACCTCCATCGCCCCCGCGCTATCGGTGCCAGGCAGCAGTGCCACAAACTCCTCACCCCCATAGCGGGCGATCATATCCGCCGATCGGGTCAGGCTCTCAGCCAGTGTGCGGGCAACCCGCTGCAGGCACTCATCCCCGGCACCGTGACCGTAGTTGTCGTTATACCCTTTGAAGTGATCGATATCCATCATAATCACCGAAAGGGGCTGCTTCTCCCGTATGGCCCGCCCACTCTCTTTGGCAAACTGCTCATCAAAGTAGCGGCGATTGGGGATGCCGGTGAGGCCATCGAGCATGGAGATCTGTTCGAGCAGATCGGTTTTGAGCTTGAGGCTCATGTGGGTGCGCACCCGCGCGCGAACGATCACCGGATAGAACGGTTTGGAGATGTAGTCCACCGCGCCGAGCTTAAACCCCTTCTCCTCATCACTCACCGAGTCACGACCGGTGACGAAGATGATGCGGATCTTGCTGGTAAGCGGATCGCTTTTGAGCTGACGGCACACCTCATAGCCATCGATACCGGGCATCTGGATATCGAGCAGCATCATATCGGGCGCATCCTGGCTTCGGGCGATCTCGAGCGCCTTTTGGCCATTGCTGGCCACCTGGATGCGATAGTCCTTTTTAAGCAGGTTGGCCAACGCCTGCACATTGGTGGGCTGATCATCGACAATCAGGATGGTCTGCTTTTTGATCTCGCTCTTCATAACAAGATTCCCTCTCTTTTTAGTAGTGTGTCCAGCTCCTCAAGCGCCTCATCAAACGCCATCTGCTCGATAAGCGTCTCCAGGGCTTCGCAAGAGAGGTTATGGTTACACAGGTAGCCTAAGGCCTCTTTGAGAACCCCCTCCTCCACAAACTCATTTTGCACCAGATTGTGGCGTAGATTCTGCAGCGCCTGAAGCGAGCCCTCCTCTCTCTTCTGCGTGAGGGTTATCGCCCCTAGCACATCTTTGGCATCCCGCATCGCCTGAGCCATCGCTTCAGTCAGCTGGCTATCGATCGCCTCACCCTCCTTGATGCCATGATCGATCCGTGTGGCCAGCCGGGCGATCTCTACAGCACAGAGGGTTCCGGCAGCCCCTTTGAGGGTGTGGGCCATTTTTTGGGCATCCGCCCACTGCTCACCCTTAAGGTGCTCAATCAGCAGGCCATACTCCTCATCGAGCTTCTGACGAAAGCGAAGCAGCAGCTTGGCATAAAAGGGCTCATCCCCCTCAAAGAGCTCCAGGCCTCTAGCCAGATCAAAACCCGGAAGCGTCCTGGGCAGAACCTCCTCTGCCTGGGTCACCTCTGCGGCAGGGGGCAGCTTATGATCCTCAGGCTGCAGGTAGTGCGTGAGGGTCCTGTAGAGCTCTTCGCTTTCGATCGGTTTGGCTAGATGGTCATTCATGCCCGCCTCTTTGGCTCGGGTTCGATCGGCTTGCATCACCGCCGCCGAGAGGGCGACGATCGGCCCGGCGAAACCGAGACGACGAAGCGTTGAGGCGGCCTCAAAACCATCCATCACCGGCATCTGCAGATCCATCAGCACTAGATCGGGCTTTTGGCGCTCGTAGGCTTTGATCGCCTCTTGGCCGTTTTCGGCCAGCGTCACCTCTGCACCGCTCTTTTCGAGCATCCGTATGGCGACCTCTTGATTGATCTCATTATCCTCCACCAGCAGGATGCGATACCCCTCCAGGCTTGGAGCGTTTGAGATCTGGCGGTGGCGGATTGGCCCTTCGCCCTTCTCAGCTCGCAAAAGTGCGTCATAAAGCGCCGAAGCGGTCACCGGCTTGCTCAAAAAGGCCTGGCTCAGCGCTTCGGGCAGGGCGATCTCCTCTTTTTTATAAGCGCTGAGCATCAAAATAGGGGCCTGATCGGCTTTGAGTTCGCCCGAAGCGTGCATCTGCGCGATCTTCTCACAGGTCTGCACCCCATCCATGCCGCCGGGCATCTTCCAGTCCATCAGGATAAAATCAAAGGGCTCACCCCGCCTCTCGGCGGCCACGATCTGCTCGATCGCCTCTTCGCCGCTGACCGCCTCATCCGTCTCGTAGCGACAGTGCTGCAGCATCTGGCGCACTACGATCCGCGCACTTTCGTTGTCATCGACGATCAAGACCCGATTACCCCGGGTATCAGGGCAGTTGATAGTCGTGGGCAACTCGTGACAAATGGGCAGCGTAAGGGTAAAGCTAAAGGTGCTCCCCTCTTGAGGTCTGGATAGAACCGAGAGTTCGCCGCCCATCTTCTCGATGAGTCGGCGGCAGATGACCAGACCCAGCCCGGTACCGCCATACTTGCGGGTAGTGGAGGTGTCCGCCTGCGAAAAGGGTCTAAAGAGCCTCGTTTGCTGCTCCTGGCTCATCCCGATACCGCTATCCTCAACCGAGAAGCAGAGCGTCACCTCATCGGCAGTGCACTCTAGCGGGTGAATATCCAGCTTAACCGCCCCACCCTTGGGGGTAAACTTCACCGCGTTGCTTAGAAGATTGGTGAGCACCTGCGAAAGCCGCAGTGAGTCGCCTATGAGCGCCTGAGGGGTGTTTGGATCGATCGAAAAGAGCAGTTCCAGCCCCTTGGCCGATGCCGCATCCCCAAAAAGCGTCGCCATCTGAGAGAGCGTCTCGTTTAGCTCAAAGCCCCGATCTTCGAGCTCCAGCTTGCCAGACTCAATCTTGGAGTAGTCAAGAATATCGTTGATAATCCCCAGAAGCATCCGCGAAGAGTTGCGGATTTTGCCCAGATAGTCCTGCTGGTTTTCATTCAGCGGTGTCTGCAAAAGCAGTTCACTAAGGCCAATCACCGCATTCATCGGGGTGCGGATCTCATGGCTCATATTGGCCAGAAACTCACTTTTGGCCCGGCTGGCCGCTTCGGCCGCCGCTTGGGCCTGTTTGATCTCAGAGACATCCTGAATAATCGACCAGATCACCTCACGACCCTCCGGCGTGGTGGTCTTAAAGCCGTGCAGCAGCACCGGATAGCGGGAGCCATCTTTGCGGATATACTCCTTTTCAAAGGGGCCGTAGCGGCCGGTTCTCTCCAGTGATTCGAGCTGCCGCTTCTCATCCTCCATGTACTCTTCGGGCGTCACATCGAAATAGCTCAGCCTCTTAAACTCTTCGGGGGTGTAGCCCGCCGGTTCGTTGATAGCGGCGTTAAACTCCAAAAACTCGCCGGTTTTAGAGTCATTCATCGCGATCCCGACGGGTGAGAGCTCAAAGAGCCCTCGAAACTTCGCCTCCTGTGCCGCAATCTCTTTTTGGATGCGGACACGATCGGTGATGTCATCGTTAATCCCCACCACCCGCAGGGTACGGCCTGTCTCATCCAGCCAGATCTGCGCCACGGCGCGGATCTGGCGGATAGCGCCATCGGGCCTTTGGATGGCAAACTCCGATTCGTAGATGCCTCCCTCTTTCATCCCTCTGGCCAGATCCGCTTGCGCTTGCTCGGCGGTTTCGGGGATTAGGCTACGAACCCACCCCTCAACACTCGGGGTAAAGCGCTCAGGATCTTCGCCATAGATGGCAAACATCCCCCTATCCCACTCCAGATGACCGCTTGAAACATCGTAGTCCCAGATCCCAAGACCGGCGGCACCGGTGGCGAGTTCAAGGCGGCTTGTGAGCCTATCTTGCTGCTCCTTGGCCTCTTTTTCGGCGGTGATATCCCGTCCGGTCCCCCGAAAGCCAATCAGCTCTCCTGCGCTACTCAGAATCGGCATGCCGCTAACCCGTTGCGTCACCACTGTCCCATCGGGCTTGACGGAGATGTGCTCCATCCCTCGCCACGACTGGGCGTTTTGAGCCCACTGGGCCAGCATCGCCTCTATGCGTTTAGCCTCCTGTGGCGGCATAAACTCAAAGGGTGAGTGGCCCAGAATCTGCTCAACCGGACGCCCCAGCAGCGGCTCGACGGCAGGTGTGATAAAGGTGTAGCGCCCATTCGTGTCGATCTCCCAGATATACTCCCCGGAAGCTTCGGCCACATCCCGAAAACGCATTTCACTGTACTCTAAAGCCTGCTGCGCCTCCCTCTGGGTGGTGATATCGAGGATAAAACCGTCCAGATAGGCCGCATGGCCCGATGGGTCGTAGCTGGCCATGCCCCGCTCTTGCACCCAGCGAATCGAGCCATCTTTGTGGCAGACACGATAAATCACCTCCCAGGGTTCGTGGGCCTCGACGGCGCGGCCAATCACATCTTCCACCTTTACAGTGTCCTCAGGGTGGATAATGCTGGCATAGCTGCGCACGGCATTATCTACAAAGTCGCTCGCCTCGTAGCCGGTGATCGGATCAACCGCCTGGCTCATAAAGTGTACCGTCCACTCCTTGTCATGGGCGCAGCGGTAGGTGATGCCGGGAATGTTGTTGACCAAAGAGGCGTACTGGTTGCGCGCCTCTTTGAGCGCCTCTTCGGCTTCATACTTTTCGGTCACATCCTGATCGCTCCCCCGATAGCCGATCAGGCGACCATCCGCGTCCTCGATCGCAAAGGCATGGGTGGCAACCCAGACGGTATGGCCCTCTTTATGGCAGATGGCATTAATCAGCCCGCTAAAACGCTCACGCCGCTCAAACGCCTCAAAGACCGCCGCCTTAAACGCCTCAAGCCCCTCTTTAGGGTGCAGATCGTAAAAGTGCTTTTTGCCGATAAGCTCATGGGGGGCATAGCCCCAGACCGCCTCACAGACCTCACTCACATAGGTATAAAGCCCCCGCGCATCCACCTCCCAGGTGACCGTACGGCTCTGGGCGGCCAGCTGGCCTAGCCGCTCTTCGCTTTGGGCGATCGCCTTTTGGGCCTCTTTGGCCTCGGTGATATCCCGAAAGACCGCCAAAAGGTAGGTCTTAGCCCCGATCTCTAAAAGGATCACCGAGACTCGCACATCCATCACGCTGCCATCTTTGCGCCGGTGGCGGGTGTCAAAATCCTCACGGCCCTCGCTCATGATGGTCTGGATATGGCGTTTAATCTCCTCTTCGCTCTCCTGCGCCTCATAATCGGCGATGCGAAGCTTGGCAAACTCCTCGGCCGTATAGCCAAGCTGCTCGTGGGCCAGAGGGTTAAACTGCACAGCAAGCCCGCTCTGGGGATCGATAAGGAGTGTGGCATCAGGGTAGAGATCAAAAAGGGTGCGAAACTTCGCCTCCTGCTCCTCTAGATGCTCGATCATTTGACGCTGATCGGTTACATCGGTGTGGGTGCCGATCACCCGCAGGGGGTTACCCGCCTCATCGCGGCTGACCACCTGACCGCGATCGAGAATCCACTTGTAGCGGCCATCTTTACACAGTACGCGGTGTTCGTTTTCATACTGTGGGGTTTCGCCCTTAAAGTGGCGCTGCAGGTCTGCCAGGCACTGCTCCAGATCGTCAGGATGGACCCGTTTTTTCCACTCCTCAAGCGTGTCGCCCACCTCGTGATCCTCGTGGCCGAGCATCTTTTTCCACTGCGAAGAGAAAAAGACCTTATCGGTGGCGGCATCCCAGTCCCACACCCCCTGATCGGTAGCCTCAAGCACGAAGCGCCACCGCTGTTCATCCTGCGCGGTTTGGGCCTGCAAGGTGCGCTCCTGGGTCTGGTCGAGAATATAGCCGCGAATCAGTTTAGGCTGGCCCTGTTCGTCATACTCCGGATCGGTGTAGTCGTAAAACCAGCGGTACTCGCCCGATTTAGTCCGCAGACGGTAGTACTGCTCCCAGCTGCTCTGCTTACAAGCCAGATAGTCGCTCACCTCCTGACCGATACGGGGCGCATCCTCAGGGTGGATCAGATCGGCAAAACGAAAGCCCGGATCCATCAGCTCATCGGGCGAAAAGCCCAGCACCTGCGCGGTATTGGGCGAAGCGTAGGCCACCGGCCAGCCCGGTTCGGGCCGCCACACAAAGACCGCCACCGGCCCGCCGGTAAAAAGCGCCAGCTCCTTTTGGGCGCTGCTGCGGCTCTGCTCCTCTTCGGTCACATCCTGAAAGAGCAGCACCGCCGAGCCATCCTCGCCGAGGCGCTTCGTGCGAAAATCGACCACCACCGGTCGATCGTCACTGCGTATGAGCACCTCACGCCCCTGAAAGCTCCCTCCGGTTTCAATCACGCGAAATATCTCACAGGCATCAAGCGGGATCTCAGCCCCGTGGCGATCGCAGAGCAGGCGCTGCTGGCCCTCGTCGTCCGTAGAGCCGCAGCGTGCACAGCGAAAAAAGTCGATCGCCCGCTGACCCACAATCGCTTCGGCCTCAAACCCCAGCATCACAGCAGCGGTTTTATTGGCCTGCGTAACCACACCCTGCGCATCAATCACCATCAGACCGCCGGGCACCTCATCGGTGATGGTCTGCAGGGTGTGGTTCTGGGCAGCAAGCTCGCCGTTAAGACGACTCAGCTCCTCTTGATGACCCTTAAGCAGTGTAAACCACTGGTTATAGTAGAGACTAACCAGCTCTTTCTGGCTAATCAGGCCACTTAGCGCCCCCTGTGCGTCGGTGATGACCACCAGTTTGATCCGCTTTTCGCGGCAGAAGGCCAGCGCATCGGAGATACTCGCCTGCTCATCAAGCGTCTGAAGCGGCTGAGTCATATACGCCGAAACCGGCTTTTTTCGATCGGCCTGGGCGTTTAAAAGAGCGATCACATCCTTTTGGGTCAGGATACCCACCGGCTTGCCTGATGCGATCACGATCGCCGCGCTGTGGTTGTGGCGACCCATCTGGGCCATGCACTCGCCTAGCGACATCTGCGGATCGACACTCAGTGCATGAAGCCCGCGAATCAGCTCGCCCACACTCTGAGACTGGGCCAACATCTGCGGATCGAGACTGGCAGCCAGATCGCTATAGCTCACAATCCCGCAAAGCTGGCCCGACTGGTCAATCAGGCAGATGTGTTCGCTGCGATTGCGGATCGCTTTGAGACCATCGAGCACACTAGCACTCGGATCAAGGGTGGCCACACGGGGCAGCTCCAAATCGGCCAGCGGGGCCTGGAGATCCCGGTTCTGGTACTCAAGCAGCATGGAGGAGAGCAGGATACTATAGCCCCACTCCTCGATCACCACCACATCACGGATGTTGTGATCCTGCATCGTTTTAATCGCTTCAGCGAGGGTGGCCGAAGCGGCCAGGGTGATCACACGCTTAGTCGCGATACTCTCAATCTTTGGAAAAAACAAACTCACTCCTCCTCTTTTGTCTCGCGCGAAAGCACAATCTCAAAGCATGCACCCTCTTTTTGGTTATAGGCCTTCAGGCTGCCGCCCATCTTCTCTTCGATAATCGTCCGCGCCAGCGAAAGCCCGATACCGGTCCCCTCTTCACCCTTGGTGGAGGTAAAGGCATCAAAGAGCCTATCTGGCAAAAGCTCTTCAGGGATGCCGCCGCCATTGTCACAAAGGCGCAAACGCACCTGATCGCTGTGCGCCTGCACGGTGATGGTGATGAGCGGTTGCTCAGTCGCCCGCTGCTGCAGCGCATCTTTGGCGTTGTTGATGAGATTGAGAATCACCTGCTTAAAAGCGCTGGCATAGCCTGAAACAATCAGCCCCTGCGACCCTTCGAGGGTGATGGCGATCTGATGTTTCATCAGCTGCGCTTTGAGCAGATCGACCACCTCCCTGGAGGCCTCCAGCGGATCAAAGCGCTCCTGGGTGCGGCTGGGTTTGTAGAAGTTTCTAAAATCATCAACCGTTTTGGACATAAAGAGCACCTGCTTCATGATGCGATCGACCGAATCGTCAAGCAGCGCCTGATCGAGCTCATCAAAGGCGTAGGCATCGGGCAGCCCCTGGGCGATCAGGGCGATGGCGTTGATGGGCTGCTTCCACTGGTGGGCGATGGCCCCGATCATATGGCCCAGCTCGGCCAGCTTGGACTGCTGGATCAAAACCGCCTGCTGCCGTTGCCGCTCATCCTGAAGCCGTTTGAGCTCTGTAAGATCGTGAAAAACCGCCACAATCACCGTCCGATCGGCGATCCGAATCGATCGCAGCATCGTGAGGATATAGCGCTCCTGACCATCGGAGGTGGTGATGACATCTTCCAGCTCGATCTGCCCCCTCTTCTGCGCTTGGATAATCTGGGCGCGGATAGTCTCGGGGGTGTTGGCGCGATCGAGGTCGTAGGGGTTGAGTTTGAGCGCCTCCTCGCGCGGCAGACCGAGCAGGGCGCAACCAGCGTCGTTGATCTCGCTAAAGTTTTGTGGCGTACCGTCCTCTGCCGCCTCGTGCACAAAGATCGCATCGGGCACGGCATTAAACAGGACGCGGTATTTCGCCTCGCTCTGCATCCGCAAAGCCACCTCGTGCTCCACCTGCTCAGCCAGTTTTTCGCCAAACGCCCTGAGTTGCTGCTCGCTCTGTTCGCGCTCGGTCACATCGTGGGCGATAGCGACAAACTCCAGCGGCCCCTCCATGTTCTCTTTGCGCACCATGGTGAGCTCAAAGTAACGCTGACCCCCGGGCAGATCCAGGCTATAGCGGTGGCCCGATGAGATCCCCTCGGTTTTAGCCTCTGCGATGGCCCGGTGGGTCAGTCTGGCTATATCAGGGGGGAGTACCGCTTCGACCGGTTGGCCGATAAACTCTTTGGGCGAGCGATA
>PWVP01000031.1 GCA_003561815.1 Campylobacterota bacterium
CAGCCGCACCTACGAAACCGTCTGCGCGGTGCGCGCCGTGCAAAGCGTCGACGGCATGACCGCCGACTGGGCGCACATCCCCTACGAAACCCTGGCGCGCATCTCCAACCGCATTATCAACGAAGTGCCCGGCATCAACCGCGTGGTCTACGATATCAGCTCCAAACCCCCCGCCACGATTGAGTGGGAGTGAGGTTGATCTTTTAGAGGGTTTTTTGTAAAATGAGTGTGCAGCTAGGCAAGCAGCACTCCTCTCTGGCTCTACACAGATAGGAAGCGCAAGGGCGGTCGTCTTCGGACGCCGCCCTTTTTTTTTGGGCTGGCAGGGGTGGGAGCGCCTCTGAAAGGGGGTCTGCTTTGCCTAAGCTGTTTCTCATTCTGCTTCTGGTGCTCTGGGTGCTGGTCATCCGGCTGCACTAGCGGCATGGTGGGGGTGTAGAGACCCCCACCCCACCATAAAGCGAGCTGATAGAAATGAAACGACCTGTTGTGCTGCTCTCCCCCACGCCTGTCGCAGAGGCGATCCATCTGCCGGTGATTGCGCCGGTTTTTTTGGATGTGCCGATCGATTTAAGCGATCGGGATGCGGTGATCTTCACCTCCAAACAGGCGGTCTATGCACTTGAAAAACTGACGCCACAGTGGAAAAAACTGCCCGCTTTCAGTGTGGGCAGCGGCACCTCTGAGGCGATCCGTGCCGCAGGTGGTACGGTTTTTTATGAGGCCAGCCGCGCCTATGGCGATACACTGGCCGAAGAAATCGCCGCTGGGTATGCTGATCGCCGTTTTTTCTACCCCCGCGCGGCGAAAGTGGTGAGCCATCTGGAGGGGATTTTGGCCCAGAGTGGCGTCGATCTGATGAGCCAGATCGTCTACGAGACCCGCTGCCGATCGATCGATGCTGGCTCTATTCCGCCTCGGGCGGCGATTGTCTTTACGGCCCCCTCTACTGTGGCCTGTTTTTGTGATCAGATCGCCTGGCAGCCGCAATGGGTGGCGGTGGCGATTGGCGATCGCACCGCTGAGGCGCTTACGGCACACCACATTCCCCACCGCACCGCCCCCTGCCCTAGCCTAAGCGCTGCTGTCGCCTTTGGCGCTGCAATCTAGCTGCCAACGCTTTTTTGGTATAATTCCGCCCTGCAAACTTTCCTGAATCTCCAAAAAGGTGCGTAATGAGCGAAGAATTTGACTATTATGAGGTGCTTGAAATCACCAAAAACGCCACCGCCGAAGAGATCAAGCGGGCCTACCGGAAGATGGCGATCAAGTACCACCCCGACAAAAATCAGGGCGATGAGAGCGCTGAGGCGCGGTTTAAGCAGATCAACGAAGCGTATCAGGTGCTCAGCGACGAGGGCAAACGGGCCATCTATGACCGCTACGGCAAAGCCGGGCTTGAGGGCCAGGGCGGCATGGGCGGTGCCGGTGGCTTTGAGGATGTCTTTGGGGATTTCGCCGATATCTTTGACTCCTTTTTTGGCGGCGGTGGCGGCGGACGGCGCGGCCAGCGGCGCGAGATGGTGGATATCGCGATCGAGCTGCGGCTTGACTTTCTAGAGGCGGTCTTTGGCACCACAAAAGAGGTGCACTACACCTGGCATAAGCCGTGCGGCACCTGTGATGGCACCGGCGGCAAACGCCAAAGCTGCGACTACTGTGGCGGACGGGGGCAGGTCTATCAGCGCCAGGGCTTTATGACCTTCTCCCAGACCTGTCCGAAGTGTCACGGTCAGGGCTCTATCCTGATTGAGAGCTGTAAAACCTGTCAGGGTAAAGGCAAAGAGTCTGTCGAGGAGAGTGTCGAGATCACTATCCCCGAGGGGATCGATCGCGGTCAACGCCTTCGTGTCGGTGGACGCGGCAGCCAGAGCCGAAGCGGGGCTCGAGGCGATCTCTATGTGGTGATCGATGTGGCCGACGACCCGGTCTTTATGCGCCGCGAGGATGATATCTATATCGAAGCGCCGGTTTTCTTCACCCTATCAGCCCTGGGCGGGACGATCGAGGTGCCCACCATCCGTGGCAGCAAAGAGATCGAGATCCCGCGCGGCACCCGGGATAAGAGCCAGATCCTGCTTCGCGGCGAAGGGATCGGCAATGTCCACACCGGGCGCAAAGGCCATCAGGTGGTTTTGATCAAGGTGATCTATCCCGATCGCTACACCGCGGAGCAGGAGGAGCTGCTCGTGAAGCTCCATGAGAGCTTCGGCCAGGATGGCCACCCGCACAAGGGGCTGCTCGATGATGTGGTTGAGCGCATTAAGCGCTGGTTCTCTTAAGAGCTTTTGATATACTGCACCAGCCCAATTCCCAAAGGAGAGAAGACCGATGCATCGAGAACGAATTGTCGTGACAACCGATCTGAGCAAAAATAGCTATAAAGTGATCGATAAAGCCGCCTCTTTAGCCCTCAAAAGCGACCGCTGGCTGGAGGTGCTCCATGTGGTAGAGCCGAAGCTGTTTGCCTTCGGCTTTAGCCGATCCGATGAGGATGCCCAGGCGGTGGACGCCGCCACCCAGGAGCGGCTCAAGCGCGTCAGCGAGACGGTGCGTAAGAAGCTTCACCGCCAGATTGACCGGATGAATGTCCAGACCCGCATGGGGAGCATCCCGGCCACCACCGAAGCGTTTGTCCGTGAGAAGCGGGGGGTGCTGCTGGTCATCGGCGACTCTGAGATTGAGGATGAGAGCCTGACTAAGCGGCTTTTAGGCTCGGTCGCCCGGCGCATCATCAGCCGCAGCCCGGTCAATACACTGGTGGTCAAAACCGCCGGCGACGCGGACTATAAAAAGCTCTATATCCCCACCGACTTCTCCAACCACTCGCTCAACGCTGCGGCCGCAGCGATCGCACTCTTTCCAGAGGCGAGCGTCGTGCTCGATCATGTGGTGGACTCGCCGAGCGAGAGCCAGCTGGTGGTCTATGAGATGGAGGGGGAGTTTTATCGCCACTTTAGCGACTCCGCTAAAAAGCAGGCCGAGAAGGAGATGGAGCGCTTTATCGCCCGACTGCGCGCTCAAGGCGGCGCCTGCGCCTCGGTCTCCATCCAGTCTCAGTATGCCTTGGGCCATATGGATGCCGACTGGGCAGCGGAGCAGGCGGCTAAACACAACGCCGATCTGACGGTGCTTGCCGCCGATGACTCCCGCTTTTCCAACACCTTCGCGATGATGGAAGCCTCTAGCAACGATCTCTTCTTGCACCTCTAGGTGCCCGACCGCCCGAAAGGGCGGCTAGGTCACCATCGGCACCTCTAGTGAGAGGCTTGCCGCCTCAAAGTGGGTTCCGATGTTTATGCCGCCTGAGAGCGACTCGATCGCCGCGTCATCACTGCTGTCACGATTCTGGCCGCTGATGACCACCTCGATGAGCGGATAGCGCTCCCCCTGCACATAGAGAAACTCCCCGGTCTTGAGCTTTAATACAGTCGTGAGCGTGCTGTTATCCGCCCCGAAGGTGTCATAGGCGCGGCGCAGCACCTTAGAGAAGTCGTTTTGCGAGAGGCGAAACTCCGGGATGCTGGGGTCAAACTCGTTTTTAAACTCCGTCTGACTCAGGCGGCTTTTGGCCAGGGCGATATTGATATCGATCAGCACATAGACATTGGTATTCTCGTAGCTTTTGAGTTTGGCGGTGCTGGGCTCTTTACCCGCCGGGCTCTGGTAGAGCTTGATGCCGATATGGGACTCATCCTCATACCCCACCGTAATCGCAAAAAACGAAAACTTCCCGAAGCTCAGGGGCATAAAGGTGGTTTTATAGCCAAAGTCGATCGAAGCGTAGCTCAAGGCGAGATCGCTAAAGGTCTTGACCGGCTCGTAGCCGCTCAGGAGCTCTGCCGATCGGTTCAGATAGACCACCTCCCCACTGGAGCCAAAAACGAAAAAGGGGTTGTAGTCGTACTCCAGCCAGTTTTTAAGGTTGCCGCCATTTAGCGGCTCGGACTCAATGTTCGATTCCAAGCTCATAAATCTTCTTTCTGAGCGTGTTTCGGTTGATCCCCAAAATGCTCGATAGCTTCAGCTGCGATCCGTACTCCTTCAGTCCCGCCTCAATCAGCGGGCGATCGTAGAGGTAGAGGAAATCGCGGTAGATATTGATGCTCTGCGAATCGGTCAGCTGCTGGCGCAAAAACCGCTCCATGAGGGCGAGAAGCTCACTCTCGCCCACATCATCCAGCAGTAGCGCGCTGTAGATAGAGCGGCGCATGGAGTGGGCGTTGGCCGAGAGATCCAGATGGACATTCTGCAGATCGAGCCTGTTCTCGACCATCAGCGTACGGCGCGCCTCGGCGGCAAACGCCTCGGCCAGCAGCGGCACATCCTCTTGTCGCTGCACTAGTGGCAAAAGCGCCAGCGTGATCCCAAAGAAGCGATCGATCACACTCGGATCGATCACCCGCGCCGTGGTGGCGACGATCCGCTTACCCTCCAGCTCTAAGCGATCGGGGCGGGCGAGCTGATCGAAGTTTTCGATAATCAGCGCATCGGAGCGCAGCAGCAGCTGCTCAATCTCATCGGCATTGGCCCCATCGACACTGGCGGCGTTGGGCAAAATCTCGCGCGCGAGCAGGGTTTTACCTGTGCCGCGCTCGCCGGTGATAAGCACATTGATCTGCAGACCTTTAACCAGATGGGCGGTCTTGAGGATCTCGCGGCTGGAGGGGGCAGCGGCCAGAAACTCCTGACTCACTTTTTATACCCCTTCACAAACTGCGCCATCTTCTCGATGCCCCGCTCGATCACATCTTCGCTGGTGGCGAAGCTCAGGCGCACATACCCCTCCATCTCAAAGCCGCAGCCGGGCACCACCGCTACCCCCATCTGCTCTAAAAGCGAGAGGGCAAACTTCATCGAATCGGGCTCGACAGCCTGGCAGTTGACATAGAGATAAAAAGCGCCATCGGGCTTGACGACATGCAGACCTTCGATCTGATTAATCAGGTGGGCGGCCAGATCGCGCCGTTTCTGGAAGATGCGGCGCATCTGCTCCACCTCCTCATCGACGCTCCCATCCAGCGCGGGCAGGGAGGCTTTCTGTACGATCGAGCAGACATTGGAGGTCATCTGGCTCTGGAGCTTGTTGACCGCTGCGGCGATGGTGGCGTCTGCGGTGGCGAAGTACCCCATGCGCCAACCGGTCATCGCGACCGATTTAGAGAGGCCGTTGATCGTGATGGTGCGGTGGTAGAGATCCTCGCTCACCGAAGCCAGCGCAGTAAAGGTGACATCATACACCAGCTTCTCATACATCTCATCACTAAAGACCAGGATATCGGTCCCCTCGAGCACCTTGCCCAGTGCGGCGTACTCCTCGCGGGTGTAGACCGCGCCGGTGGGGTTGGAGGGGGAGTTGAGCATCACGATGTGGGTTTTGGGGGTGATGGCCGCCTCAAGCTGCTCGGGCGTCATCTTAAAGCCGTTAGACTCCTTCGTCTGCACAAACACCGGCTCGCCACCGTGATAGCGCACCATCTCCGGATAGCTCACCCAAGTGGGCGCAGGGATCACCACCTCATTACCCCGACTGAGCAGCACCGCGAAGAGATTAAAGAGCGAGTGCTTCGCGCCATTGCTGACGACGATGTTTTTCGTGGGGTAGCTTAGATTGTTTTCGCGCTTGAGCTTGCCAGCAATCGCCTCTAAAAGCTCTGGAATCCCCGCAACGGCGGTGTATTTGCCAAAGCCCGCCTCGATCGCGGCGATCGCGGCCTCTTTAACCGCCCGCGGGGTGTCGAAATCCGGCTCCCCGGCTGAGAAGCTGAGCACCTCACGGCCCGCCTCTTTAAGCTCACGAGCCTTCTGTGTCATAGCGATGGTGAGCGACTCCTCCATCCGATCAATGCGCGGTGAAAACACAGGCGATCCTTTTTCGTTCGGGTAAAAGTGAGCCTAAAATATAGCCAAAACCGCCTGAAAACTGCTGCTTTTTTCAGCCACCTACCCTCCCATGCGAGAAGTTTTAGCAAATTTCAAAATTTCTCGAAAATGAGATCTTGGTGAGAGATTGGACTTGTAAGATTTAGATTCACGGTTTTATGGGGGGATTTCAAACAAAGGCAGGGTGTGCAACAGATTGAGGCGGGGGGCCAAACAGACTCCAAAACCCTAAGGAGTGCTGCTGCAAAAACTCAGCACCAAACAGCACTGGTGGTGGATGGCCACGCAGCTAGCCAAGAGGTGGCTATCCGAATGCTAGAGCGCACTTTTGACGAAGTGCATGGCGCACAGGATGCGGCCCATGCGCTTAAGCTTCTTGGTGTGTGGCGCTACGACTTTGTCCTGGTGGATATGGGGCTTCAGCCAGCCATTAGTCGCCAGCTTATTCGATCGCTAAAAGAGATCTCTACTGCGACCTTTGTGGTGGCAGTTGTCGACTCCTGGCGCGAACGAGAGGAGGTGCAGATGGCTGATCGCGTCTTTGTTAAACCAGCCATCGGGGCACTACTGCACTCTGCCATTTTGCAAGCCACCGAGCAACTCTAAAAACAAGAGCAGAGTATGCTAATAGAGCACGCTCTGCTCTACCCTCTTCGGGTCTTGCCTAGGTTTTCCAGGATGCTGCCGCTTAGCTGCTTTAGCCACGCATCAAACCTCTCAAGCGGCTCTTTTTTTAGGTTTTCACGCTCTTGAGCGATACGCTGGTGGCTCTTTTTTAGCTTCTCTATCTTCTCAAGCATCTCGTTTTCTTTGCGAGAGAGGTTATCGGGAGTGTTGGCCTGGTGGATCCGAAGAATTAACTTCTGTGCCCTTTTTAGATCCACTCTTGTTTGGGCGCTATTTGCATCATAAACCCCTTGATCCACCATCTCCAACAACGCCTCCGTCAATGGACCCGATGGGATGAACTGTGCCATCTGTCTATCCTCGGCATGCTCCTCCTCTGTGCCAACCAGAACCTCCCTTAGCCGATCGAAACTGAGGCCACGCACATCCTCCAGAGTGAGTTCTGCCGCCTGCCTCAAAGAGTCCAGTATAGCCTCGGTCACCAAAAGCTCAGAGCTAATACGATCATGCTCCCGCTCCAGCTGCGCAGACCCCATCCGCTTCTCTTTGGTGGCATGCAGCAGCCTCATGCGCACCTGCTCTACCTTGCCAGCTACGACACCGTCATCGCGACGAGAGAAAATGGGGATATACTTAGAGGTCCCCTCGATCGCCTCTCGGATCGACGAGGGGATATCAGCCACCTCTTTAGCCTCTAAAATCGCCTCAAAGAAGCTCTTTCGAACTTGCTCTTTTAGGGTGTAGCCATACTTAGAGAAGTAGATAGCGACAAACTGCTTTAGCTGTGAGAGGGCATCTTTCTCTTTCAACAGGGCACTTGCCTCCTGTGAATCCATGCCGCTCCTAACCAAACAGGTAACGCATCGCATCTGAAGCAGACGAAGCAGGCCACGCGCACCCTGCATAAGATCAAAATCATCATATCTAATCAGCTGATTGAAATTTAAAAAATCGCTAACTTAACTCGACTGGATATAATAAGACCCAAACACCAAAAAAAGCGGATAGGCCTATCGTTGATTTTAGATAATAAGCAGCACGGCACGATCGCTACTACTTTAAAGCAGCACATACAGCCGGGCTGCGTTTTATCGATCGCCACCGCCGGCTTCTCGATATATGCTTTCTCTGAACTACGCAAAGAGCTCGATCGCGCTGGCTCTTTACGCCTGCTTCTGGGCCAGCCAACACTCAATGATGGGACTGCTGAGCGCAAGTATCGAAATACACTCATGCAGTCATACACCGCTAAAAGATGCGCCCACTGGCTCAAAAGAGCCGCTGAAATCAAACAGCCACACAGACCCGAAACCCTTAGCACCAACATCTACCATCTCCAACAGGAAGAGCCGGTTTCTATCTATGGCAACTCGCCCTTTACCATTGCCGGCCTAGGGTTGGCGCGGAGCGAGAAGACCGACCTAAACACACTCACAGACGACCCCGAAAGCTGCGCCGGGATAGCGGCGATGTTTGAAGCGCTCTGGCGCGACCCTGAAAGCCAGGACGCCAAAGCTGCGTTTTTAGGGCAACTAGAGCGCCTCCACCGGGACAACCCGCCCGAAACGCTCTATCTTGCTACGCTGTCAAATCTTTTTAGGGACGAAGAGGGGCTAAAAGAAGAGGCCATCATCAAAACCAAAACCGGCTTCAAAGAGACCGTCGTCTGGAATAAGCTCTACAACTTTCAGCGCGACGGCGTCCTAGGGGCCATCGACAAGCTGGAAAAGCTGGGTGGCTGCATCATCGCCGACAGCGTGGGTCTGGGTAAGACCTTCGAAGCGCTGGCCGTGATCAAATACTACGAGCTGCGCAACGATCGGGTGCTGGTGCTCTGCCCTAAAAAGCTGCGCGAAAACTGGAGCGTCTATACGATCAACGACAAGCGCAACGCCCTGGCGGCTGATCGCTTCAGCTACGATGTGCTCAACCACACCGACCTCACCCGGGAATCGGGCAAGTCAGGAGAGATCGATCTGCGCACGATCAACTGGGGCAACTACGATCTGATCGTCATCGACGAATCCCACAACTTTCGCAACAACAACCCCAAAAAAGACGGCACCACCCGCTACTCCAAGCTCATGAACGACATCATCAAATCAGGCGTCCGCACCAAAGTCCTCATGCTCTCCGCCACCCCGGTCAACAGCCGCCTGAGTGATCTCAAAAACCAGATCGCCTTTATCACCGAAGGCGATCAGGGGGCGTTTGCCAAAGAGGGCATCGCCAACATCGAAAGCGCCCTAAACCGCGCCCAGAAACGATTCAACATCTGGCAGGAGCAAGACGCGCCCAAACGCAACATCCAGAACCTGCTGGAAACGATGAATTTCGAGTATTTCAAACTCCTGGATCTTGTCACCATCGCCCGCTCAAGAAAGCACATCGAGAAATACTACGATACGGCCAGCATCGGTGACTTCCCCGAGCGCCTCAAGCCCAAAAATATCAAAGCCCCCATCGATACGGACGATGAGTTCCCCGCACTCATGGAGATCAACCGCACCATCCGCAAACTCACCCTAGGCATCTACTCTCCCATCCTCTATGTCCTGCCCGGCAGGATAGAGGAGTACAACGCCAAATACGACACAGCCATCGAAGGGGGCCGCTTCTCCCAAGCCGACCGGGAGCGAAGCCTGGTCCACCTCATGCGGGTCAATCTCCTCAAACGCATGGAGAGCTCGATCCACTCCTTTGGCCTCACGCTGGAAAAGCTGATCGACAAGATCGACTCGTTTCTTGAAAAGATCGATCGCCACGAAGAGAGCCTGAGCGAAGAGCGGGGCATCCTGGACATCGACCCCGATGATGAAGCCCTGGAGGGCAGCCTAGTGGGCAACAAGGTCAAAGTCCTCATTCAGGATCTAGACACCGTCCGGATGAAGCAGGACCTGGAAGAAGACAGGCAAAAGCTGTCCTATCTCCTGAGCGAAACCCAAAAGATCAGCCCAACCCGTGACGCGAAGCTGCACGAGCTAAAGAGCCTGATCCTCTCCAAGGCCAACACCCCCATCAACCCCGGCAACAAAAAGCTCATCATCTTCACCGCCTTCGCCGATTCGGCGGAGTATCTCTACAAACAGATAGCCCCGTGG
>PWVP01000144.1 GCA_003561815.1 Campylobacterota bacterium
CAAAGCGGGTGGCGTACGCTTTGGCCTGGGTCATCAAAAAGGCCTGCTTGACCGGATCGCGGCGCATCTGCTCCGCCACCTGGGCATCAAAGCCCGCCTCCTGAGTGATCAGATAGGCCAGGTCGCTCTCCATCTGTTCTTTAAGGGCGACAATCACCCCCTCAAAGCGGAACTGACTGTAGCGCGAGAGGTGTTTAAAGTTGACCGTCGCCTTGGCCCTGGGGTGCTCCATCAGCGCGTGGGCCGCATCTGCCATCACATCGCGCAGCTGCGAAGGGCTCTCGGCCATAAAGAGCTCCTGCTCAAAGGTGGAGACCTCTTTAAAGAGAAGATCGACGGTAGCCTGCTGAGCCTCAAGCGGCGGCATCTGCTCTGCCATCCATCAACCCAGCAGCGCTTTAACCCTTTGGCTGATCCGTTTGCCCTCTGCACGGGTGCCAACTCTCTTTTTCGCCTCCGCCATCACCGGCCCCATCGCTTTAGGCTCACACCCGTCGATAATCTCCTTAAGCAGCACATCGAGCTCCTCATCGCTCAGCTGCTCGGGCAGATAGTTCTCTAAAAGCGCAATCTCGCTCTGCTCCTGCTGCACCAGATCGTCGCGTCCACCGGCACGGTACTGCTCAATGGCATCCTTTCGCATCTTGATCTGCTTTTGGAGCAGCGTCTCGATATCGGCATCACCCAGCGCTCGCCGCTCATCCACCTCCACCTGCTTAATCGCGCCACTCAGGCTTCGCAGTGTGTCACGAACAAAGGCGTTTTTTTCGCGCATCGCGCTCTTGAGATCCTCTTTAATGCGCTCTTGCAGGGTCGCCATCTCTATCTCTCCTTGCGGGGTAATTTTTTGGAACTCTTTTTGCTGCCACCCTGTCAACCTGCATAGGGAACGATTCTAACACACCCCGCTTCACAAGGAGCTAAGATGACCTTAAGAGCTTGCCTGATGGCCGTTAGCGCGCTACTGCTTTTTAGTGGCTGCGCCAAAGTGACCGATCCGCAGATCGACTTTAAACCCCCCGCCTATGTTCAACAGATGCCCAGCCAGGAGGAGGAGCATGTCAACAGTGCTGGAAGTCTCTTTGGCCGGGGAGATAACCCCCTCTTTGCCGATCGTAAAGCGATGCGGGTCAACGATGTGGTAACCGTCCTGATCGATGAGCGGGCCTCCTCCTCCAGTAGCGGCAGCCGTCAGCTCAGCCGCAGCCAGGAGAGCCAGATGGGGCCGGGCGTAGTGACCTATAGCGGCAGCGCAAGCGCAGGACGCAACGCCGAGCGGGAGCTCAACAATGTGACCGGGTTTGGCTTCGGCACCAACAGCGAGAGCAACTTCGCCGGGTCGGGAACCGCCAGCCGAACCGAGAACTTCACCACCACCGTCAGCGCCCGCATCGTCAAGGTGATGGAGAACGGCAACTACTTTATCGAGGGGCGACGGGAGATTCTGGTCGAGGGGGAAAAGCAGATTATCCAGCTCAGCGGCGTGGTGCGCCCCTACGATATCAATCAGAACAACACCGTCAGCTCGGCCAACATCTCCGATGCAAAGATCGCCTACCGCACCGAGGGGGAGATTCGCCAGAGCACCCGAAAGGGATGGGGAACCCGCCTGGTGGAGGCGATCTGGCCGTTTTAACCTAAACCGCCGCCAGAAGCAAAGCGCCTGGTGGCTTGTGCACTGGGGCCGTGCGAGCCACTCAAGTTTCGGCCCAAGAGCCCAAAAGGGCGATTGGCTGCCGAAAGGGGTTTGCGCAGCATGAAGCACGCCGCCAAAGCGGCTGTTAATGAGGCGGTATAAACTTTCTTTGGGTGGGGTTGGCTTAAAATAGCGCCACTTTAAAGGGGGTTGACTCCGGTGATCGATCTACTTCTCCAGATGGTTTTGGATGTGGGGTATCTGGGGGTCTTTATCACCATGACGCTGGTTTTTACCTTTTTCCCCTTCCCCTCCCAACTGGTGCTGATTCCAGCGGGCTATCTGGCCAGTCGTGGTGAGATGAGTCTGGCGCTTCTGATTGTCAGTGGCAGCCTAGGGGGGCTACTGGGTGCGCACATCAACTACGCGCTGGCCAACCGCTTGGGCCGCCGGGTCATCCTGCGCTATGGGCGCTATGTGATGATCAGCGAAGCGGGGCTGCACCGCGCCGAGGTGTTCTTCGATCGCCACGGCCAATTCTCCATCTTTATCGGCCTTATCTCACCGGCGATCGGCCAGCTGATCACCCTGCCAGCGGGCCTGGCGGCGATGGATCGCCTCCGCTTCTTCTTCTCAGCCCTGGCCGGTGCGGTGCTCTGGAACTGCATGATGATCTTCTTAGGCTTCTACTTCGGAGCGCATCAAACCTTTATCCTCGAGCACTGGGGCAAACTGATGCTAGGGCTTTTAGGGGCGATCGCCGTGATTGTGGCGATCTATATCTGTATCAAAAGGGGCTGCCTTGTGGCGGAGAGATCCCCTTAGGGCGCTTTTTAAAGGCGCGATCCTGCTGTACCGCTGGGGGCTTTCGCCCATACTGGGCAGCCACTGTCGCCACTACCCAAGCTGCTCGACCTATGCCCTCTGGGCGCTGGAGAAGGGGCCGCTTTTGAGTAGCCTGCTGCGTATCACCCTGCGCATTTTGCAGTGCAACCCGCTCTTTAAAGGGGGGTTTGACTATCCGCGCGCACCCAGACCCCCCTGCACGGCCCACACCCAGGCAATCAAAGTCAAATGGTGGTATATTCCAACCCAAAAGGGCGACTGCCTGCTGATTAAAAGCCTCAAGGAGTAAGCGCATGATGCAAAAAGTACAACCGATGGGTTCGGTCTACCAGACCAACTGCTACATCCTCGAAATCGACCAGAAGCAGCTGATTATCGACCCGGGGATGGGGGCCACCGAGTGGGTGATCCAAAACGCCCCCCATCCAGTGGCGATACTCAACACCCACGGCCACTTCGATCATGTCTGGAGCAACAGCGAACTGCAAGAGCGGCTTAAGGTGCCGGTCTATATCCGAAAAGAGGATGAGCCGATGCTGCGCGTCGATCCCTATCAGATGGGCCTACCCCCCAGCCGTGGCGATCGGCTGGTGGAGGATGAGGGGTGGATTGAGCTTGAGGGGTTTCGCTTCCGCTTTATCCACACGCCCGGCCACACCCCCGGCTGCACGATGATTGAGTTTGACGATCGCCTCTTTACGGGGGATTTTATCTTCGATGGGGCGGTGGGGCGCAGCGACTTTCCCACCTCCGATCCGCAGAAGATGCGCGAAAGCATCGAGCGGTTTATGCGTGAGTATAGCGACGATCGCCCCCTCTACCCCGGCCACGGTCCGGCCACCAGCGTCCAGAAGGCGCACCAGTTTCTGCCCACCTTTTTACGGATGATCTAGCGGGCCATAAAGACCCGAAAAAGGGTCTGCTCAATCTGCAGATCGAGATAGTAGAGCCCCAGGGCGTTCTGCTCGAAGTTGTAATCCCCCGTATAGGCGCGGCACTTGGCCAGAAAGTCCAAAATCAGCGCCGAAGCGGCGGGCTGGCTACTTAGGCTCTTATGCCCCTCGATCAGCGCCATAAAGCGGGCCACAATCGTCGCAATCTTATCCGATCCGTTCTGCTCTGAGAGCTCCAGATGGGCCACATAGCGCTTAAAGGCTTTGATAAGCGCGGCCCGGTTCTCGTCACTGAGCGGCTTTTCGGCCAGCTGCCCAATCTCCTCCTCGATCGCCACTGTCGCTTCGGACGCCTTCTGTTTGGGCTCAGGAATCTGACTATGCAGCGCGACGATAAACCCCTCATCATAGCTCTTGAGAAAGAGAAGTGCCAGCGAGTCGATTTTGCGGCGGAAGAAGCGCTGCTCCTGGGGGGTGAGCTTAAAGTGCTCCGCCGCCCAGGGCTCAAAGCGGGCCGACCAGTAGAGGAAGTACTCATAGACCCGCTCAAAGGGGATCTGAAGATGCTCATGCACCGCCATTGCGCGCACCAGATAGGGCAGAATCTGCTTATAGTCAAGCACTACCAGATAGAGGCTAAAGCGGGCCAGATTCTTCTCAAAACGCACCCGACGACGGGGATCGTTAATCACCGGATGAAAGTCTGAGAGCCGCTCATCGGCCAGTATGCGATCATAAAAGCCCTGCGTAATCAGGTGCAGCGCCTCGATCGCCTTGGTGGAGAAGGATTTACGCACAAAGGCGGGGTTGTTGAGATTGGCCCCAAAGATCTCACTGAGCCGGTTCTCCTGATCAAACGCTTTCCAACTTAACATCACCTCTCCTGTCGTAGTAGTCTTAATCGGTCATCAACTGAAGGCTGAGCACATGCTTCTCCAGCACCACGGCGGCAAACTCCCCCTCAAACACCTTCACATCACTTAGTTTGCCCACCACCATCACATTGCGCTTGCGGGTGGTGGTCTGGTGGGCGGTGGCCTCAAACACCACCTCATCCTCCACCTTTAAAGGGGCCAGAAAGTTACACCGCGCCACCCCTAAAACCACATTGGGTTTGTTGACCGCCGCCATCGCCGCATAGTTGGCCGCCCCGAACACAAACCCGGTGTGCACCAGCCCCTTTTTATCCACCACCATCTCATCGCTGGTGACCAGCCGCACCCGCGCAAAGCCGTCTTGGAGATCCTCCAGGTTGCCGCAGAGGTTGGGGTTGATTAGATTGTGGGTTTTGAGATCGATATACTCATCTTCAGGAACCTGGGACTCCTCGCCCTCCTCCTCCTCTGAGTACTCACGCCCGTCAAACTCTTCGGCCATCTTTTCTCCTTGCTGAGATGTAGAGCCGCTTTGGGGCGGGGTACCCCTCTACGGTCTTTTGGCTATCGTCAGGATCGAGAAAATCCTCCAGACTCTGTCCGGCGATCCAGTCGGTTTTGCGCTGTTCGCTCGCATCGGTGGGTTTGATCTCGAGCACCCGTACCGCCTCAAACCCCGTGCGCTCCAGCCACACCCTTAGCGCCTCGATCGTCGGAATAAACCAGATGTTGGGTATTTTAGAGTATCGCGCCTTGGGCGTAAGGCTATAGGCCCCCTCCCCGTCAATCATAAAGGTATCTAAAATCAGCTCCCCACCAGGCTTGAGCGCAGCGGCCAGCTGACGCAGGGTCTCGATGGGATCGCGGCGGTGATAGAGCACCCCCAGGCAGAGCACCGTATCAAACTGCTGCCCCCACTCGCTTAGGTGCTGCACGCCGATCATACGGTAGGCGATCTGCGATCGCATGAAGTGCTCCATCAAGCGAAACTGCAGATAGAAGAGCGGTGAAGGGTCGATCCCTGTGAGGCTCGCCGGATTTTTCTCCAGCATCCGAAAGAGGTAGTAGCCGTTATTGCACCCCACATCGAGCACCGATTGACCGGTGATATCCAGATGGGGGGCTAAAAGGTTGTATTTGATAAAGCTCTGCCACTCGCTATCGATCAGCAGATCATCAATCTGAAAGGGCCCCTTTCGCCAGGGCATCAGCGATCGCGCCAGCGGCTCATAATCGAGCTTGTTTTGGGTGCGGATCGTGATGCAATCGCCCAGTTCGATCGCCGCCTCACAGGGGGCCAGCGCCTCAATCCGCTCACGAAGCGGCGCCAGATGGCCGGTGGTGACCTGCTTTAAAAACGACTGCTCAAATGGCTCTAGTTGCACCCGATACAGTCCCCTAAGAGCATCTCGCGTGGCGGCGCCTCACAGCGGTTGGAGAGGTTGTTGCGCGGGCAGACTTTATGGTAGATCCCCTGCGCATCGTAGTACTCCACACACTCATTGTAGAGATAGGTGGAGTAGCCGCACTCATTGGCAAACACACAGCCGCTTAAGCAGAGTGCTGCCAGCACACTCACCACTCCGATCGCCACTCTTCTCACCACCGCTCCTTTGGCTGTTTGACCGGTTTTAGCAAGAAGCGATCCATTCTCTGGGTGCCCGTGAAAGCTTCAGGCTGCGAGCACCTGTTAGCGGTTTTTGGCTAGAATCGGCCCTTAAAGCCGAATGCCAAAAGGAGAGTCATGTCACACACCACCAACGAAGCCGCCTTTGAGCGGGCCAAAAAAGTCCTTCCCGGCGGAGTTAACAGTCCGGTTCGCGCCTTTGGCTCCATCGGTGCAACCCCACCGGTGATCGCCAGAGGCGAAGGGGGCTGCTTTTTTGATGTGGAGGGCAACCGCTATATCGACTACATCCAGAGCTGGGGGCCGCTGATTTTGGGCCATGCACACAAAGAGGTGATCGAGGCGGTCTGCAGCACCGCGAAACAGGGGCTGGGGTTTGGCACACCCACCGAGCTGGAGAGCGAGATTGCCGAGCGGGTTTTAAAGGCGTATCCGTTTTTAGAGAAGCTGCGCTTTGTCAGCACCGGCACTGAGGCGGTGATGACCGCCATCCGCCTGGCCCGCGGCGTCACCGGCAAAACCGCCGTTATTAAATTCAAAGGCAACTACCACGGCCACAGCGACACGCTACTGGTGCAGGCTGGAAGCGGCGCGGCCACCTTTGGCCACCCCTCCAGCCCCGGTGTGCCCACCGACTTTGCCAAACACACCCTCGTAGCCGAGTATAACGACCTCGCAGCTGTGGAGGCGTTTTTTAAGGCGGAGCACGACATCGCCTGTGTGGTTATCGAGCCGATCGCGGGGAACATGGGGCTGATTCCGGCCGATGAGGCGTTTTTGCAGGGGCTGCGAAAGCTCTGCACCGACAACGGCGCACTGCTCATCTTCGATGAGGTGATGAGCGGCTTTCGCGCCGGGCCGATGGGTGCCTGCAGCCACACGGCTGTACGGCCCGATATGGTCACCTTCGGCAAGGTGATTGGCGGCGGGATGCCGGTGGCCGCCTTTGGGGCGAACGCCCAGATTATGTCGCACCTCTCCCCTGAGGGGCCGGTCTATCAGGCGGGTACCCTTAGCGGCAATCCGGTGGCCGTGGCTGCCGGGATTGCGACTTTGAAGGTTATCCAGGAGACGGACGGGTTTTACGACACCCTGACCAAGCGGGCTCAGAAGCTCACCGCCGGACTGGAGGCGGCGGCCCAGGCGGCCAACATACCGCTGGTGACCGATGTGCGCGGCAGCATGTTTGGCTTCTTCTTTAGTGACAAGCCGGTTAAAAACTTCACCGATGCTGCTGCGTGTGATATTGAGCGGTTTAAACGCTTCTATCGCGAGATGCTGCTGCGCGGGGTCTATCTGGCACCCAGCGCCTTTGAGGCGGGCTTTATCTCCCTGGCCACCGAAGAGGATCTCATCGATGAGAGTATCGCCGCCGCCCATGAGGCGATGAAGGCGATCGCGTGAGCACCAAAAAAGAGAAGACCAAAGTCCTAAAGGTCATCGAAGGGGCCGATAAGCTCAGTCTGGGCATCTCCATGGTGGTGGCCGTGGCGCTGGGCTTTGGGATCGGGCTGGGGCTGCGCGCCCTCTTTGGGTATGAGTGGCTGCTGTGGCTGGGGGTTTTCTGGGGTGTGGCCGCTGCGGGGCTGAACATCTACAAAGCCTATCTGGGGCTGAAAAAAGAGATGAAAGAGCTAGAAGAGCACCCACGCTACAAATATAAAAAGCCGCTTCGCGATGACGATGACGACTAAGCCTTCGCCGCTTCGCCGCTTTATGGGCAACTACCTGATTCTAACCGGCGGCCTGATCGCCATCTTAGGCGCAGCCGGCGAGTGGATCGGGCTGCTCAACGCCCTGGCGGCCTCGCTGGGTGCGCTGGCGGTGGCCGGGGGCAGCTTTATCGGCTATCGCAATCTGGTCAAAAACGCACCGCCACCACCTGAAGATCGCGATCTGCTCGATCGCATCGACGATCCACACGAGCTCTACGACGAGAGCGATCCCGGACACGACGAGCAGCGCACGACGGAGGCGATTTTAAAAGAGGAGAAGGCGCGGCTAAAGGCGACCAAGGTGCCACTCAATGAGCGGATGCGACTGCTCTCGGGCACCTTCTCACCGCTTCGGATCTTAGGCTATCTCCTGCTGGTGGTCGCCTTTTTTACCCTGGAGGGGTTTGGGCTCTTTTTGCCGCTCTTTTTTATTGGTGGCATCCTGATTCTACCGCTAACGGCGATGATGCTGCTGTGGCAGAACCGAAAGGTAAGCTGATTTTGCTATAGTGGGCCTAGCGCCAACTTCTAACTAAAAGGAGGGGTGATGGCCGACTCGATCGCAATCTTTGGGGAGGTGCTCTTTGATACCTTTGAGGATGGCAAACAGGTTTTAGGGGGTGCCCCCTTTAATGTCGCCTGGAATCTGACGATGCTGGGGGCCAAAAGTCACCTCATCAGCAGTGTGGGCGATGATGCGCCCGCACAGATCGTGCGCGATGCGATGCAGAGCATCCAGATGCCCACCGATCATCTCCAAAGCGATCCCCACCACCCCACCGGACGGGTCGATATCCTGCTAAAGCGCCAGGAGCCGCTCTACACCATCTGCCCGGATCAAGCCTACGACTATATCGAACCCCCCGCAGCACCGCTGGCCACCGAGTGGCTCTATCACGGCACACTGGCCGCCCGATCCCCCCGCAGCGGTGCGACGCTGCAGCGCCTGATTGTGCAGCACAGCCGGCGCTTTGTGGATGTGAATTTTCGCGATCCCTATATCCAGCCGGACAGACTCGGGCTGCTTCTAAGTGGAGCTGAGTGGCTGAAGCTCAACCACACAGAGCACGATCGCCTCTGTCAGCTCTTCACCCTCAAAGACACCCGGGCACTCATGGGCCACTTTGAGATCACCAACCTGATTCTCACCCACGCCGAGGCGGGTGCGGAGATCTTTACCCCCTGCGATCACCATAAAAACCCCGCCCCCAAGGTGGCGGGGTTTAAAGATAGCGTCGGCGCGGGCGATGGCTTTTCGGCCATGGCGCTCTGGGGTATCCTCTCAGGCTGGCCGATTGAGCAGATACTCACGCGCGCGCTGGCGTTTGCCGCTGCGATCTGCACCCTTCAGGGGGCCACCACCCCCGATCGCCACTTCTATCACCGCTTCAAGGAGTAAAGATGCAAAACGGTGGTCACACCATCACACTCATCAGTCTGCACGGACTGATTCGCGGACAGAATCTCGAGCTGGGGCGGGATGCCGATACCGGCGGTCAAACCCGCTATGTGCTCGAACTCGCCCGCGCTCTAGGCCGCCAGCCCGGTGTCGCGCAGGTGGATCTCATCACCCGCCAGATCTTTGATAGCCGGGTGGATGAGGCGTACGCCCGTCCGATCGAGCCGATCGGCGAGCGGGTGCGGATTGTGCGGCTCCCCTTTGGCCCGCGACGCTATCTGCGAAAAGAGGCGCTCTGGCCCTATCTGGACGATTTCGTGGACAAGGCGACACTCCATATCCGAAACAGCGGCGTCATCCCCACAGTGATCCACGGCCACTACGCCGATGCCGGTTATGCCGGTGCCGCGCTCGCTTCACTTCTGGAGGTGCCCTTTATCTTTACCGGCCACTCGCTGGGGCGCGATAAGCGGCGGCTTTTATTGGAAAAAGGGGTGAGCGAAGCGAGTCTTGAGAAGCGCTACAACATCTCCAC
>PWVP01000099.1 GCA_003561815.1 Campylobacterota bacterium
CGGCAGCGAGGGGCGCGGTGAGCAGACGCTTAAAACCGATCAGGATAACGGCATCCTCTTTGAGGTGCCCGCCGGATCGGATCCAGAGGCGATCCGCCAGGGCCTTCTGCCACTGGCCACCGCGATCAACGAGGCGCTCGATCGCTGCGGCTTTCCGCTCTGCGAGGGCAATATCATGGCCTCCAATCCCGAGTGCTGTCTAAGTCTAAAGGAGTGGGAGGCCCGTTTTGGCCGCTGGATCGATCAGGGCACCCCCGAACATCTGCTCAAATCGAGCATCTTTTTCGATTTTCGCGTCCTATGGGGCGCAGAGGCGCCCGCCGAGACACTACGCAAGCGGCTGCTGGAAAAGACCGCCAAAAACAGCCGCTTTCTGCGCCAAATGGCCGCCGGTGCACTTCAGAACCGCCCGCCCCTGGGACTGCTGGGCGACTTTAAGCTCGCTGGAAAGGGGGCGCACCAGGGGATGCTCGATCTCAAAAAGAGCGGCATCACCCCCTTTGTCGATGCCGCGCGGATTATCGCCCTCTCGGCTGAAATCGGCGCTTGTGGCACCACCCAGCGGCTGGAGGCGGCGGCCAAAAGTGGTGCGCTAAAGAGCGAAGATGCCCAGAGCTGGCTAAGCGCCTACCGCTATATCCAGCTGCTTCGCGTACAGGCCCACCACGATCAGGGCAACCGCCAGGTGCCGCTGAGCAACTACATCGCCCCCAAAAGCCTGAGCGATCTGGAGAGCCGCGTACTCAAAGAGGCGTTTCGCCAGATTCGCAAACTCCAGGGGCTGCTGGAGGTGCGCTACCAGCTCTAACGATCGCGCCAAGCACGAAGCGCGTTACCGATAGTAACCCGCTTCGTAGCGCGAAGATAGCACTGCTTTAAGCTATCTGCAAGCCCTCCCGTGGCCGTCCCCTCACCCCCCGCCGAAGTGTTACCTTTCTTCACACACAACCGAAAACTTTTAAAAAATAAGTAGCGCTTTGCCGTTTGCTACGCTGGCGCTACGGAGGCTGTTTACTATTCAGACGATTCCTCATCGCGGGGAATGCTAGCACCCCTCAACGGGTGACTTCAACCTAAATTCTTCAGGAGGCATGCAAATGCAAATGACGGAGAAAGCGGCCGCCTACTGGAAGGCCAATGTCAGATTGCTGACCATCTGTCTGGTCATCTGGTTCGTCGTCTCATTCGGCCTGGGTATTTTCCTCGCCCAGCCGTTGAACAACTTCAGTCTTGGTGGCTATCCGCTCGGGTTCTGGTTTGCCCAGCAGGGATCCATCTACACCTTTATCGCGTTGATCTTCTTCTATGTGTACAAGATGAATCAGATCGACCGCGAATTTGATGTTCACGAAGAGTAAGGAGGTATCATGGAACTACAAACTATGATTTGGTTGGTAGTGGGTGCCTCTTTTGCCCTCTACTTTGGGATTGCGATCTGGTCACGGGCCGGAAGCACCAGTGAATTCTATGTCGCCGGTAAAGGCGTTCACCCGGTCGCCAACGGTATGGCCACCGCCGCAGACTGGATGAGTGCTGCGTCGTTTATCTCGATGGCGGGCCTGATCGCCTTTTTGGGTTATAGCGGCTCGGTGTACCTGATGGGCTGGACTGGCGGCTATGTGCTTTTGGCACTGCTTTTGGCCCCCTATCTGCGCAAGTTCGGTAAGTTTACCGTGCCCGACTTTATCGCCGATCGCTTCTACTCTGAAACCGCACGGATCGTAGCGGTGATCTCGCTGCTGGTGATCTCGCTAACCTACATCGTCGGTCAGATGACCGGTGTGGCCGTAGCCTTCTCGCGCTTTTTGGAGCTGGATCTGCTCTGGGGTATGGTTGTGGGTATGGCGGTGGTCTTTAGCTACACCGTTCTAGGCGGCATGAAGGGGATCACCTACACCCAGATTGCCCAGTATGTGGTACTGATTTTCGCCTACACTGTTCCGGCGATCTTTATCTCCTTTCAGCTGACCGGCTGGGTGATTCCTCAGATCGGTCTGGGCTCAACCGTGACCGATGGCAGCGGCACCTATATGCTCGAAAAGCTCAACCAGGTGGTCACCGATATCGGCTTTGCCGAGTACACCACCAACGCCGCCTTTAGCACACTCAACATGTTCCTGCTCACCATGGCGCTGATGATCGGTACAGCGGGTCTGCCCCATGTGATCGTGCGCTTCTTTACTGTTCCCCGCGTTCGCGATGCCCGTAAGTCTGCTGGCTGGGCGCTGATCTTTATCGCTCTGCTTTACACCACTGCTCCGGCTGTGGGTGCGATGGCGATGTACAACCTGGTCAAAACCGTCCACACCGGTGACACCATCGGTGCTGAGACCACGCTCGCTTACGAGGATCGCCCCGAGTGGATGCGCACCTGGGAAGGCACCGGTCTGCTCACCTTTACCGATAAGAACGAAGATGGACTCATCCAGTTCTACAACGACGGCAACAAAGCCTTCGCCACCATGGCCGAAGAGCAGTACGGCTGGAAGGGCAATGAGCTCAATGTGAACCGCGATATCATGGTTCTAGCCAACCCTGAGATCGCCAACCTGCCCAACTGGGTGATCGCGCTGGTTGCCGCCGGTGGTATCGCTGCGGCACTCTCCACAGCGGCGGGTCTGCTGCTGGTGATCTCCTCTTCGGTCTCCCACGACCTGCTTAAAGGGGTCTTTATGAAAGGCATCAGCGAGAAGAACGAGCTGATGGCGGGTCGTATCGCCATGACCGGTGCAATTCTGCTCGCGGGCTACCTGGGTCTGAACCCTCCCGGCTTTGCCGCCGAGGTGGTGGCACTCGCCTTTGGTCTGGCCGCCTCCAGCCTCTTCCCGGTACTGATGATGGGGATCTTCTACAAGAAGATGAACAAACAGGGCGCGATCGCCGGTATGCTGGCCGGTCTGCTCTCAACGGTTCTTTACATCTTCATCTACAAGGGATTCTTCTTTATCCCGGGCACCAACCTCTTTGCCGACACGGCAGAGTTCTGGCTCTTTGGCATCTCGCCGCAGGGCTTTGGTACTATCGGTGCGGTGATCAATGTCGCCGTTGCTCTGGTGGTCTGCCGCATGACGGCTCCGCCGCCAGCGGAGATTCAGGAGCTGGTGGAGAGCGTTCGCGTTCCCCGCTAAATCCACAACGCCCCCCGCTTCGGCGGGGTGGCACCCTTTTTTAAGGAGGCGCACGCTTGAGCTCTGTCACTTTTTTACACGCATCCACCCCAAAAGCGGCGGTTTTACGCCCAAATCCCCCGTTTGCTACGCTCCTGCTACACTCTCACCCTATCATGTTTTCGGCATCTCTTAAAAACCCTGTCAATATATTTGACATCAGCTCTTTGTCAGGCTTTTTCAAAGATGCCCATCACCTAAAAGGAGGGGGAGCATTTGCAATCGCTTGATCCAAAAAGCTTCCTGCTCACTATCCACCCCTTCGATCGGCTCGATCCGGCGCTTTTAGAGACGATCGCCCAGTCGCTCGATGTTCACTACTACCAAAGCGGCCAGAGCGTCATCGCCAAAGAGGCGCACCCGGAGCACTACTTTATCGTCGCTAAAGGGGTGATTGAACAGATCGGCCCGATGCAAGAGCGGATTCTCTATGGCCCCAAAGACTCCTTTGATGCCGCCAGCCTGCTGCGCCCCCCCTCTAAAAGCAGCTATGTCGCCGCAGAGGAGAGCATCCTCTTTGCCCTGCCAGCAAAGCGCTTTATCGAGCTGGTTAAAGAGCACAGCGTCTTTGAGAGCTACTATCTGGAGGATATCTCCAAGCGGATCGATGCGCTCAATCAGCAGTCGGCCAACCGCCAAATGGCCAGCTTTATGCTCACCCGGATCGAGGAGAGCTACTTCCGCCCGCTGGCCACCGTTTCACCGGAGTGCTCCATCCACAGCGCCGTCACCCAGATGAGCGAGCTCTCGGCCACGGCAGTTCTGGTCGCCTTCGAGGATGGCTACGGGGTGGTGAGCGACTCGGATCTGCGCAAACGGGTGCTGCTCGAGCGCCGGGATCTCAACAGCCCCATCGGCCCCATCGCCACCCGCCCGATCCTCACCATCGATCGGCGCGACTACCTCTGGAGTGCGCTTTTGAGCATGACCGAGCGCAACATCAAGCGGCTGGTGGTGACCGAGGATCAAAAACCCATCGGCATGATCGAGCAGATGGATCTCATCAGCGCCATGAGCCACCGATCCCACCTGATGCAGATTCAGATCCAAAAGGCGCGCAGCATCGAGGAGATCCAGAGCGCCTCAGGCCACATCGAGCACCTGATCCGATCGCTGCAGACCCAGGGGGTCAAGGTGCGCCACATCAACAACCTGCTTAGCCGCCTTAACACCCAGATCTATCGCAAACTCTGGGAGCTCATCGCCCCAGAGGAGCTCCAGAAAAAGAGCGCGCTGCTCATCACCGGCAGCGGGGGGCGGCGCGAACAGAGTCTGCGAATCGATCAGGACAACCTGCTGCTTTTAGAGGAGGGGTACACCCATCCGGATCTACAGACCATCTGCGATCGCTTCATCACCGCGCTGATTGGGTGCGGGTTTGCCCCCTGCCCCGATCACAACACCATCCAAAACCCCGATCGCCGCAGCAGAGTGGCGGGGTTTTTAGAGCCGCTGAGCGCGCCCGATGAGGAGGCGTCGCTCTATCTGCTCAGCCTCCTGTACGATAGCCGCCACGCCGCTGGGGAGAGTGCGCTCTTTGAGCAGCTGCGCGAAGGGGTCTTTCGTGCCGATCTGAGCGCCCACTGTCAGCGGCTGGCCACCGAAGCGCTACGCTACGAGACGCCGCTGAGTCTCTTTTCAAACTTTATCACCGATCGCAGCGACCACGCCGGTGAGATCAACCTAAAAACCGGCGCGATTCACGCCATCATCCTCGGGATCAAGACACTCAGCATCACCCACCGCATCGCCTTGAGCAACACCTTCGATCGGATCGAGGCGCTTAAGAGCCAGCAGGTGCTCTCAGGTGAGATGGCCACCGATCTGATCGAAGCGCTCGACTTTCTACTGGCACTGCGACTGGGCACGCAGCTCGAGCAGCTCGCGCGCAAAGAGGCGGTCGATCACTACATCGATCCCGCGCGGCTGAGCAAGATTGAGCGGGATATCCTGCGCGATGCGCTCAAGATTGTCGATCGGTTTAAAAAGCAGCTGCTTCAGCCCCTAAGCGGCGGGGTGCGGGGGTGATTGAGCATCTGGCCCATCAGTGCCGGCGGTTTTTCAAGCGCCGCGCGCTTAAAGATGAGCGGTTTGCCTTTCTTTTTGATCCGCCGCCGCCGGGGGAGTTTGTCAGTCTGGATTGTGAAACCACCGGACTGGATCCCAAAAGCGATGCGATCCTCTCTATCGGAGCGGTGCGCATCTGCGAAAACCGGGTGGAAACCTCACAAGCGCTGCACCTCTTTGTGCAGCCTGGAAAGGAGATTAGTGCCGAAAGCATCAAGATTCACCATCTGCGCCACTGCGATCTGGCCGGTGCCATGTCCCTCTCTGAGGCGATCGAGCGGCTGCTCTACTTTATCGGCCCCAGGCCGCTGGTGGGGTATCACCTCTCCTTCGATCGGGCGATGATCAACAACGCCATCCAGCCCCATATCGGCACCACGCTGCCCAATGAGATGATCGAGGTGGCCGAGCGCTTCTACCGCTATAAGATGCGCACCGCACCCCAAGGATACATTGATTTACGGTTTGATACCATCCTAAAGGATCTCGAACTGCCGGTTCTGGGCAAGCACAGCGCCCTGAATGACGCGGTGATGACCGCACTGATTTTCGTTAAACTCAATTCAACAAGGAGAGCTTCATGAGCGAGAGTGTACAGACCTTTTTCCCATCCCGCGAGGTGGCCCGCCGGGCCAACATCAAAAACATGTGTGAGTATCAGGATTTGCGCCTGGAGGCTGAGGAGAACTATGAGGGCTTCTGGGATCGCCTGGCCAGAGAGAATATCGACTGGTTTGAGCCCTACAACAAGGTGCTCGATGAGGCCAACGCCCCGTTTTATAAGTGGTTTACCGGCGGCAAGCTCAATGTCGCCCATCAGTGCCTCGATCGCCACCTCAAAGATCGTAAAAACAAAGCGGCCATCATCTTCGAAGGGGAGCCGGGTGACAAGCGGGTGCTCACCTATCTGGAGCTGCACTACGAGGTGAACAAAACCGCCAACCTCCTAAAAAACAAGTTCAAAATCCAAAAGGGCGATCGCGTCGTTATCTATATGCCGATGATCCCCGAAGCGGCCATCACCATGCTCGCGTGCGCCCGCATCGGTGCGATCCACTCGGTGGTCTTTGGGGGCTTCTCCTCTGAAGCGCTGCGCGATCGGGTGATCGATGCGAAGGCGAAGATGGTGATCACCGCCGATGGCGCCTACCGCCGTGGCAAACCCTACCTGCTCAAGCCTATGGTGGATGAGGCGCTCAAAGAGGGGTGCGAGTGCGTGGAGTCGGTGCTGATCGTAGAGCGCAACGGTCAGGATATCGACTATGTGCCCGGTCGGGACTATGTCTATAACGAGCTGGTTGAGAACGAAAGCCCGGTGTGTGAGGCCGAGCCGATGGAGAGTGAGGATCCGCTCTTTTTGCTCTACACCTCCGGCTCGACGGGCAAACCCAAAGGGGTTCAGCACTCCCAGGCGGGCTATATCCTCTGGGCACAGATGACCATGAAGTGGGTCTTTGATATGAAAGAGAGCGACACCTTCTGGTGTACCGCCGATGTGGGCTGGATTACCGGCCACACCTACATCCTCTACGGCCCGCTCGCGGTGGGGGGTACCACGGTGATGTATGAAGGGGTGCCGGTCTATCCCGATGCCGGACGGCTCTGGCGCATGGTCGAGGAGTACAAGGTCGATCAGTTCTACACCGCACCGACACTCATTCGCCTGCTGCACAAAGTGGGTGCCGATGAGCCCGCGAAGTACGATCTGAGCAGCCTGCGCATTCTAGGCACTGTAGGTGAGCCGATCAACCCCGATGCCTGGATGTGGTACTACGACACCATTGGCGGAAGCCGCTGCCCCATCGTGGACACCTGGTGGCAGACCGAGACCGGTGGCCACATGATCAGCCCGCTTCCAGGGGCGACACCCATCAAGCCCGGCTCGGCCACCTTCCCACTACCGGGCATCTGCGCTGAGGTGATCGATGAGGAGGGGAACAAAAAGGCGCCGGGCGAGAAGGGGCTGCTCTGCGTCACCAAGCCCTGGCCTTCGATGATTCGCACCATCTGGGGCGATCCCGATCGCTTCGAGTCGAGCTACTTCAGCGCCGCCAAAGTGGACGGCAAGCCGGTCTACTTCTCCGGCGATGGCGCCGTCTATGATGAGGAGGGCTACATCTGGATCACCGGCCGCGTGGACGATGTGATCAATGTCTCCGGCCACCGCATGGGCACCGCTGAGATTGAAGCGGCCATCGGCAACTGCGAAAAGGTGGCGGAAGTGGCGGTCGTTGGCAAGCCCGATGCCCTTAAGGGTGAGAGCGTCTTTGCCTATGTGGTGCTCAAGGGCGAAGATACCCTGATTAAAGAGATGGATGTGGTTCAAGAGATCAACAAGGTGATCACCAAAGAGATCGGCCCCATCGCCAAAGCCGATGCGATTAAGTTCGTTCCTGGTCTGCCCAAGACCCGATCGGGTAAGATTATGCGCAGAATCCTGCGCTCACTGGCGAAAGGCGAAGAGATCACCCAGGATGTCTCCACCCTGGAGGATCCCACCATCGTCGATAAGATCCAGGCCAGCATGAAAGAGTAGGCTCTAGCGGGGCCTGGCCCCACGGGCGCTCAAAGGAGGTCGCCATGACCTGCGAACAGAAACTGGAGATCCTCACCAGCCTGGGGCGGAAAACCGCCCAGGAGCGGGATCTGCACACCCTTCTTGCGACACTTGGCGAGATGGCCCGGGAGCTGGCCCGGGCCGATCGCTGCTCCATCTTTGTCTACGACCACCCAAGCGACACCCTCTGGTCTCAGGTAGCCCAGGGCATCGAAGAGCGGCTCCATGTCCCGGCCAAAAAGGGGATCGTCGGCGCAGCCGCCAGCCAGAAAGAGACGCTGATTGTCAACGACGCCTACAATGATCCGCGCTTTTTCGATGAGATTGACCGGCTAACCGGCTACCAGACACGCACCATTTTAGCGGTGCCGCTTCTCACCCGCGATGGCCGTACGATCGGTGTCTTTCAGGCGCTCAACAAGCAAGAGGGGCTCTTTAACGCCGAAGATGCGCAGATGGTGGAGCTGCTGGCCGACTACGCCGCCAGCCTGCTGGAGAACGCGCTGCTGCACGATGCGCTCAAGGCGCGCTATGAGGACACCTTCGCCGCCCTTAGCGAGAGCGAAAAGCGCTTTGAGCTGATTGGACGGTGGGCCAACGACGGCGTATGGGACTGGGATATCAAGCGTGATAAGCTCTACCTCTCCCCCCGTTTTGAGGCGATACTGGGCTATGCGCCCACCACGCTACTCAAAAGCAGCCACCCCCTTAAGACGCTCATCCACCCCCGCGATCGCTTCGCCCTGCTGCGCCGGGTGGCGCGCCGCTTAAAAGATGGGGCCCTCCTGCGAAGCGAGCTGCGAATGCGCAGCGCCGATGGCCACTACCGCTGGGTTCTGGTGCGCGCCCAGTCTCTTTATGATGAGAGCGGCGCACCGGTGCGGATGGTGGGCTCACAAACAGACATCACCCCCCAAAAGGAGCAGGCGCAGACCATCGCCCAGCTGCTCAAAGAGCAGGATCGCCTCATTAAAACCGCCATCCACGAGATCAACACCCCCGTCTCGGTCTTAAGCACCCACTTGGAGGCGCTTAGCGAGGAGCTGCCCCATGAGCGCTACCTGGTGCCGATGCGTTCAGCGCTAAAGATCCTCTCAGGGCTCTATGATGACTTTCGGTTTTTGCAGCTGCGAGAGCGGACTCCTAAAAAACCCCAGCGGCTCAACCTCTCAGCGTTTGCCGCCGATCGGGCCGCCTACTTTGAGGATATCATCGCCGCTAAAGGGCAGCGGCTGCGCACCGAGATTGAACCTGAGCAGTTTATCCGCTTCTGCCCCGTGGCGCTGCAGCGGGTGATTGATAACACCCTCTCTAATGCCACCAAATACAGCCCCGAAGAGAGCGCCATCACCCTAAAGGTGGCCCCCTTAGGGGATCATCTGCTTTTAGAGATTATCGATGAGGGGCCGGGAATCGACCCAAAAGAGGCGATCTTTCAGCGGCGCGAGAGTACCGCCTCGCAGGTGGCGCCGGGGGGGTTTGGCATCGGGCTGAGCATCATCAAAGAGATCTGCGAAAGCCACCAGGTGGGTATTCGGATTACCCCCAACCACCCTACCGGTAGCCGCTTTGGCTATCTCTTTAGGCCCGCACAGTGAGTCGGGTGCTGCTTTTAGAGGATGATCGCTCGCTGCGCCGCCTGATTGCCGATCGGCTGATGCAGGCTGGCTATGAGGTGGAGGAGTTTTTCGATGGGGCCAAAGCGCTGGCCAGCCTGAGTCGCGCCCGCTACGACCTCTTTATTCTCGATATCGGTGTGCCGGGGCTTAACGGCTACCGCTTTCTCAAGCGGGTACGCGATCAAGGGCACCGCACACCGGCCATCATCGTCTCAGCCCACGGGGATATGGAGTGTCTGGATGAGGGGTACGCGCTCGGGTGTGATGACTTTCTTCGCAAACCCTTCGGCTTAAAGGAGCTGATCTGGCGTGCTGAGGCACACCTGCAAAGCGGCGACACACGAATAGCGCTCAATCACCCCTTTAGCTACTGCCCTGTGAGTTCTACCCTCTTTCGCCACAATGAGGCGATCGCACTCACCCCTAAAGAGCGTGCACTCATCGCGCTGCTCGTCGCCCGTCGCTCACGGCCGGTCTCGATCGAGGAGATTTTAGAGCAGATCTGGGGCGAAGCCGGGACACCACAGAAACTTCGCACACTGATCCATAAGCTGCGCCAAAAGGGGTTAGAGGAGCTGATTGTGGGGTATAAGGGTGTGGGGTATCAGATCGGATAAAAGGCGGGCCGAAGCCCGCCGTGAATGCTATGCATCAAAGATTGCTTCTGTCTCTCTGTCGGGCCCGACCCGGGCGCAAAACAGCTTTAGAAGTGTTGGTTCGAACCGAACCCTATCAGCCTGCACAGCTCGCAAAGTTTCCGCTATCGCTAGCGTAGTGAATCAAAAATGCCCGCAAGTGGCTTAGATGACGGGGGAAGAGATCACCCTGAAGGTAGTCGCTCATCCCCGGATGCTCACTGGAGTACTTCTCAATGAACTTCTCACCGCCGTCTGCCAGCAGTGCACGCCACTCATCCATGGTGTGCTGCTGTGCAAAGTCGTTGCTATTCACGCCGGTATGATCCATCATCATCCGCAGATAGAGGCGCTGGCCTGTATCGACGCTGCCATCACTGGCAACCGCTGAAATCGCAAAGAGGCTGGTGAACATCAGAGCCGCAAGGAGCAGTGATAGTGCTTTTCGCATCGCTCACTCCTTCTGCTGTCTGTTCTCTATCCGACTGGTGTCGGCCCGCATCTTCTCGCCTGTCGCAGGGTTTGTGTTAGCCGAAGCTTAAACACCCCAACACTCTAATTCTAATTAAAAAAAATTATAGGCAGATTAAACCGCACAAATTTGACCGGCCCGGTGCGTACCGATCGGGCTAATCTACTTTTAAAGAAAACTCAGGCAGAATCCCGTTCTTCAAAAATAGTGTGTCCATAGCTCAGTTGGATAGAGCATCGGTTTGCGGTACCGAAGGTCGCAGGTTCGAGTCCTGCTGGGCACACCATCTCCTCTCTATCAATCAGCCGTTCAGACACCCCTATACCTTAAATATAAAGCAGCCGATCGACACCCCCTGCCCTTTACGCGCTTTCGCGCGGGTCAACTCTTAAGTTTAAAAGCTGCGTTTTGGTGACTCAGGATCGATGCTCAAGAGCACCGCTTCGGCCGCTTTAGAGCCCTTGATAGAGCGCTTTGTCGCCAAATTCTCATCTTTACTATTTCAATAGGTATAGTTATGTTTACCATAAAAATTTAAAATTTCTGCCGTTTTTTCTGAAAGTTTTAAATTTAATTAATCTAGCTTTGCTATGATTTATCTTGTAACTTCCCAACTCCAACCTAGAAAGGGTTCGTATATGGAAAAGAGAACCGTAGAAGAGATGGCCGACACGCTACAAGAAGCGTCGGGCCTTTCTCGTCGTGATGCACTGAAGATTGCAGGGGTGGCGTCAGCCGCCATGGTGATGGCGCCCTCCAGCGCATCGGCGGCCACCCCGGCCCACGCCTCCAGAAGTGCCAGTGGCCATGTGGTGATTGTTGGTGCCGGTGCGGCCGGGGTTTCCCTGGCTGCCAAGCTCCGCCGCGATGCCCGCAATGTGGAGATCACTATCGTGGATGCCACCGAAGAGCACCACTATCAGCCCGCCTACACCCTGATGGGCGGCGGTGTTGTGGATGGCAACTACCCCATCGATAGCAACGCCAACTACATCCCCAGTGGTGTCAAGTGGGTTAAAGAGAAGGTTCTTGAGGTCGATGGCGACAACAACCGCGTTAAAACCGATCGCGGCAACACCATCAGCTACGACGCACTGGTGATCGCCTGCGGCACCCAGTATGTACCCGAAGAGATTGAGGGGCTCAGCCTCGATATGCTCAACAACCAGGCGCTTCAGACCGGTATCTCCTCGGTCTACACCCACCAGAGTGCGCTTCACACCTGGACGCTGCATCAGCAGCTGGCCGAGCAGGCCAAAAGCCGCCCGGTAACCGCCCTCTATCACGAGAGCCACACCCCCATCAAGTGTGCCGGTGCCCCTAAAAAGATCCAGATGCTGATGGAGGACTACTTCCGCAAGCAGCGTGTTCGCGACAACCTCACCTCCACCCTGGTCAGCCCCGGTGGCGCGATGTTCGGTGCCGCAGCGGTCTTTAACGATGCGCTCTTTAATGTCTACGACAGCCGCAACATGGGCTACAAGTGGGGCCACAAGCTGGTCGCTGTCGATGCGGGCGCGAAGAAGGCGCAGTTTGAGGTGGCGTATGATGAGTACGATGAGGAGCTGATGATCGAGGTGACCAAGACCCGCCTTGAAGAGATGTCCTATGACTACCTTCACATCGCTATGCCGCAGCGCTCTCCGGGCCTTGTGCGCAACAACCCCAAGCTCGCCCACGCCAACAGCTACATGCTGGTAGACATTCACACCCTGCAGAGTCAGGCGTACGCCAATGTCTTCGGCATCGGTGATGTGGTCAATGTCCCCTTCGGTAAAACCGGCGGCAGCGTGCGTAAGCACTATCCGGTCGTTTCTCAGAATGTGATCGATGTGCTCGAGGGTCGCCAGCCTAGCGCCCAGTTTGACGGCTACACCGTCTGCCCGCTGATCACCAAGTACGGCAGCATCATCATGGCGGAGTTTGGCTACAAGATTGACGGCGAGGACAATGTTATGCCCAGTGCACCGCTCGATCCGGGTCAGGAGCGCTGGATGTGGTGGCTGCTGAAGGTCTACGGCCTGAAGCCCATGTACTACCATGGCATGCTCCGCGGCCGCGCCTAAGGAGTCTTTGTTGCACCCGATTCTTTTCGGTGGCGATCGCTTCGGCGATCGTCGCTTCTAGATGGGCCAAAAGAGCGTCTCCAGGAGTTTCTCCTGGGGGCGCTTTTTCATTAAAGAGGTGGCGATCTTTTTCGCAATTATGGTGGTGCTGGCCCTTTTGTGGCACGCCGAACTGCGTACGACGCCGATCGCCTGGGCACAAGCCCTTCTACAAAGCTCCAGTGTCAGTGTCTGGCATCCCTTTATCTGGAGTGGCATACTCTATTTTATTGCCGCAACTATCCGCGCAATTTTAGCCTTTATCCGTAAACTACAGAGTCGTCAGGCCGCCTAAGGCCTGACGCCCTCTTTTGCTGACCCCCTCCATCTGCCTATCTATTATGTTTCATATGCCCATGACCCTTCTAAAAATCAATTAATTAATCTAGTTTCCGTCTTTTATGTGCTGAACTTATGTTCATAATCATTTATTTTTATCCCGCTACAATGGCCGCGAACCACCTTAATCCGAAGGAGCAACCATGTCTGTACACACCCTCTCAAGACGAGACGCGCTCAAGCTGGGGCTGCTGGGCACCCTCGGCAGCGCTGCGGCACTGGGCACCCCCGCGAGTGCAGCCACCCCCGCTGAAGCGAAAAGTGGCGCAAACGGCAAAATTGTCATTATCGGTGCCGGTTCAGCCGGTCTGGCGGTGGCCGCCCGGCTCAATCGCCAGCTTAGCCATCCCGATATCACCATCGTCGATGCCACCACCATCCACCACTACCAGCCCGCCTACACCCTAATCGCCGCGGGCGTTAAAGAGGAGGAGTACCCCTTAGAGCCCAACGCCGACTACATCCCCCGTGGTGTCAAGTGGGTTCAGGAGATGGTCCAAAGCGTCGATCCCGATGCTAACACCCTAACGACCCATCAGGGCAACACCATCACCTATGACTACCTGATCGTCGCCCCCGGCGTGAAGCTGGATTACCACAAGATCGAAGGGCTCACCCCTGAGGTGCTTGAGGCGGATAACGGTATCGACACCATCTACACCCTCGAGGGCTCTGTGCGCTCCTGGGATTCACTCCAAAAGATGGCCGAGATGGCCAAAACCCAGAAGGTGACAGCGCTCTTTGTCGAGCCGGCAACCGGCATGAAGTGTGCCGGGGCGACCAAAAAGATCCTGATGCTCAGCGAAGACTACCTCCGCCGTGCCGGGGTGCGCGAGAATGTGGATCTGCGGCTGATGACCCCCGCAGGGCGCCTCTTTGGGGTGGATACCTACAACAGTGTCTTTGAGGAGATCTTCACCACCCGCGAGATCAACCACGAGCACAACATCACCCTCCAAAGCGTCGATGCCGAAGCAAAAACGGCCCGGTTTGTGCACGAGGATGGCACCCATTTCGATCGCGCCTTTGACTTTATCCAGATCACCCCGCCGCAGAGCACACCGGAGTTTCTGGCCCAGAGCCCGCTGGCGGCGCACAACACCTTTATGAAGGTGGATCAGTACACGCTCCAAAGCGAAGACTATCCCAACATCTTCGGTCTGGGTGACTGCGTGAACACCCCCTTTGGCAAAACCGGGGCGAGTATCCGCAAAATGTACCCTACTGTCGCCGAGAACCTGATTGCCCAGATGGAGGGGCGACCGCTTCAGGCAAAGTACGACGGCTACACCGCCTGCCCGCTTCTCACCCGCTATCACAATGCGATTATGGTGGAGTTTGGCTACCGTCAGCCCGATGGGAGTGACACGCTGCTGCCGAGCTTCCCGCTCAACCCGACCAAAGAGCGGTGGGCTTTCTGGCTTCTGAAGGTGATCGCCCTTAAGCCGATGTACTACAAAGGGATGCTGCGCGGCTACGCCTAGCGCACAATCACCGGGGGCGGGGGCGGCGTGCTCCCGCTTGCACTGGTAATCTGCGAGTAGCGCACCGTCTCCTCCTCTTCATGCGCCCACTCATCGGGATCGGAGGGGTTGGTGGGCTTAGGAAGCTGCACCTCCTCTTTAGGTGTGCTGCCCGCCTGGGCAATGGAGCTGCTACTCTCGCCTCCGTCACACCCTGCCATCAGAAGCGCTAATACCAAAGTAGCCGCCCCCCACAGCAGTGCGGTGGTCACTCTTTTTCTATGCACTCTTTAGCCGCCTTTCCCCCTTGGCCCGCCGGGAGTAGCCCATTTTGGCCATACGGTAGTAGATGGTCGATTCAGGTACGGTAACACCGTGGTTCTTCTCGATAAAGGCCTGCATCCGGTAGACCGACCACGGCTCTTCGCTGTGCTCAAGCGCATCGGCCAGCTCGGTAAAGATCCGCTTCTCATACTTGGGGTTGCCCTCTTTTCGCCCCGCCTTTTTGGGCTTAAGCAGATCCAGTCCACCCTGATTAAAGAGCTGCAGACACTTGGTGACCGTTTCGCGATTGACAATTAAAGCCTCCGCGACCGCCTGCAAGGAGAGATCCGGCTCAGAGAGCAGCTTTTCGATAATCATCAACCGCAGCCGAAAGGTGCCATCGGTGGTGTTCTTAATGGTCCGCCGTACACTCTCGACGGGGATATCGGTTCGGATTCTCGCTACTCTGGACAAGGTGCGCCTCCCACTGGGTTTGCGGGTAGATAAACAAAAAGTGTTCCCGCTTCAGCCCGGCGCTAATCTGCCGATACTAAACCCTAAGGATCCAAAACAAGGATAACGCGTGAAATATCTGGTTGCAAGCGGGCTGGCTGGTCTGCTACTGCTAAGCGGCTGCGGCCCCTCTAAAAGTGACTACACGGCACTCTCGCAGGAGAAAGAGGCGCTGGATAAGAGCCACGAACGGCTCTCCTGGAGCCTGGAGCACCTCATCGAAGAGAACGAGGCGCTGCGCCAGGAGCTCGAGCGCATCACCAGCGGCCCTAAAAAGCTCTATGGCGATCTGCTCGCGGCGATGGAGGTGCGAGATTACGAGAGGGCCTACCGTACCGGTCGGCAGCTGATTGAGAATTTTGGCGAGAGCACAGAGGCGATCCGGGCGCGCAACTCCGTCGCCTACGCCCAGGAGATTCTTCAGAGCCGATCGCTTGAGGCCAAAAGCCGCCTACGCGCACGGCACGACTACAGCACCCAGACCACCTGGTACACCCACCGCGATAGCCAGGAGAGCCTACTGCACGCCCCGCTCTATCTCTATATCGGTCAGCGGGGCGAGACACTCTTTTTAAGAATGCGCATCCAGCGCACCGCCGAAGGCGCCCCCCGCTGGAGCGGCTATGAGATCCGCACCCCCCAGGAGAGCTTCCGGCTGGGCCTGGAGGCAAATCAGACCCGCACCCAGGCCATCCATGGCGGCAGCTGGCAGTGGCACGATAGCACCGTCAGGCCGCAGCAGCGGCGGATGATCGATGCGCTGGTGCGCGCACGCCAGGGAAGCGTCGCCTTCTATGGCGAAGGGGCTCAAGAGGTGGTGCTCACCCCTGCCGAGATTCGTCAGATGGCGCAGATGGTTGAGAGCTACGAGGCGCTTAAGGCCTACCCCTTAGAGCCCTGAACCTCTTTGGCGTAACGGCGAAAGAGCTGGAGCATCTCATCGAGTCCGCCCGGCTCAAACCGCGCACTGTGGCGCAGCTGCTTCATCAGTGTTTCGGTCTCCTTCGCCCGGGAGGCGACGATATCGGCGTGCTGCGTCTCCCCTAAGAGCGAGAGCGAGTGTTTAATCAGCTCGATCAGCCGCACCACCTCCGCCTCATCACGATCGCTATAGTCAAACCCAAAATGCTCCCCCGCCACGATCAGCTCGCCGCGCTTGCGGCCCCTCTTTTTAGCCGCCACCGGAGCAGGTGCGGGGGTGGGAGCGGCTCTATGGGGGGTATCGTGCGATCGCTTTCGCATCTGAAACATCAGCCAGATCACAACCGCCACCATCAAAAGCCCCAGCCCCACTAAGGCGATCACTACACGGGTATCATCCAGTTCGTTCACATCAAAATCCTGAAGGTGTTTAGAAAAAGCTAAGCAAGAAGCGGGCCGATCGACGATCGGCCCGAGAAAGAGGAGCGTCTATTAGCAGGAGTAGGTGCTGATAAACTCGTAAGGGTGCGGTCTGGCTTCCCAGGGCCAGATCTCGGTGTCGTACTTGTAGTGCTGGTAGGTGGTGATGAAGGTCTCGGTCATCACGCTGCCCTCGGTGAGGAACTTCTTATCCGCCAGCATCGCCTCCACAGCTTCGCGCAGGGTGTGGGGCATCTGGTTGATCCCCTTCTCGCGAATCTCATCCAGGCTCAGCTCGAAGAGATCGATCTCCATCGGCTCACCCGGGTCGATCTTGTTCTTAATGCCGTCCAAGCCCGCCATCAGCATCGCGGTCATGGCCAGGTAGGGGTTAGAGGAGCTATCGGGGAAGCGGAACTCCACCCGCTTCGCCTTCGGGCTGGAGACAAAGGGAATCCGGCAAGAGGCGGAGCGGTTCTGGGCCGAGTAGGTCAGAATGCTCGGTGCTTCAAAGCCGGGGATCAGGCGCTTATAGCTGTTGGTAGAGGCGTTGGAGAAGGCCGCAATCGCTCTAGCGTGCTTCAATACACCGCCGATGTAGTGCAGCGCGGTCTCGCTTAGCCCCTGATACTTATCACCCGAGAAGGTGTTCTCGCCATTTTTCCAGATCGACTGGTGGCAGTGCATCCCGTTGCCGTTGTCGCCATAGAGCGGCTTGGGCATAAACATAACGGTTCTGCCATTTAGGTGGGCGACATTTTTGATCACATATTTGAGCTTCTGGACATTGTCCGCCGCCTCAACCAGGCTGCCAAACCGTACGCCGATCTCGCCTTGGCCCTGGGCCACTTCGTGGTGCGCGATAAAGACCTCCAAGCCCACCTCTTCGAGCACTTTAACCATCTCCGCACGCAGATCCATCATGCTGTCCACCGGCGGAACCGGGAAGTAGCCCCCTTTGGTGCCGGGGCGGTGGGCCGTGTTGTGCCGATCACCAAACTCGGTCGCGTCGTTCCAGTCCCCCTCTTCGGTGTCCACCTCGTAGTACTGGCAGTTGATGGCGTCTTTGACCTTGACATTATCGAAGACGAAGAACTCGTTCTCCGGGCCGAAGTAGGCCACATCACCCAGTCCGGTAGACTGCAGATGCTTAAGCGCATTTTTGGCGATGGAGCGGGGGCAGAGCTCGTAGGGCTGATCTTTATAGATATCCCACACATCACAGAAGACGATCACCGTCGAATCGGCAGTAAAGGGGTCGATAAAGGCGGTAGAGGCCTCGGGGATCAAGATCATATCCGACTTGTTGATCGGCTGCCACGCCGGCACCGAGCTGCCATCAAAGGGGATACCGTTTTTAAAGGTGTCCTCATCGACCGCTTTTACGGTGTAGGTCACATGGTGCCAGGTTCCCTTGATATCGGTGAACCTAAAATCCACAAACTCCACCTTGTGATCCTCGATCAACTTAAAAAAGTGACGAAGATCCTCTGCTCTTACATCATACATGGTGCGCTCCTTCTGGGTTAAATTTGCGTATGGGAAGATTGTAGCTTAGCTTCCAGCCCATTTCTAAAAAGTGTGTGTCTAAATTTTAACCAATTGGGGTTGGCGATCGACAAAGTAGCGCGCCTGGCGATAGCCCACCGATCGGGCCAGATCGTAAGCGCGCGCGAGATCCTGGCCCACGCGGCACACATCGTGCGCGTCGCTGCCAAAGGTGATGGGGATCTGCAGATCAAAGGCGGCTTTGATAATCGCCTCGGAGGGGTAGCACTCTTCTACCGGCTTGCGCCATCCGGCACTGTTGATCTCGAGCGTCATGCCGCTATCGCGAATCGCCTCTAAGGCCCCCATTACCGCCGCATCGACACCGTAGGCTTTAAAGTATCCAAAGACCTTGATCAGATCCAGATGGCCCACCACATCAAACAGTCCACTCTGGGCCATCTGGGCCACCGCTTCGAAGTACGCCCTCCAGATGCTCTGGTGATCGCGCCGGGCGTACTCGCCGATAAACTCCGGATTATCAAACCCCCAGTGATCGAGAAAGTGGATCGCGCCGATACGGTAGTCCACCCGCCGCGCGAGCACCCGATCGTCGATATACCCTGGCAGCCAGTCGATCTCATAACCCAAGACCAGCTCGATCCGGTCGCTATAGCGCGCCTTGAGCCGCCCAAACTCCGCCTCGTACTCGGCCATCTGATCAAAGGCCATCCGGTAGCGCTCATCAAAGGCCATCGGCGCATGATCGCTAAAGCCGTAAACCCTCACCCCGGCTGCGATTGCCGCCTGGATAAACTGCTCCATCGTGCCGTGGGCGTGGTGGCAGCGGCTGGTGTGGTTGTGCAGATCGATCATCTCTTAACGCCTTTTTTTAAGGGAGTTTAATAACGAGTAGTGTTAGGATTATAGCCAATTTGCCCGCGAACATAAAGCCGCTGCCGGCTTAAGGAAACAGCACAATGACCCAAGAAGAGTTAGACGCCCTAATGAGCCAGGACCTCGACGCCCAGAGCCTTGAAGCGTCCGATGAGGAGCAGCCCGAAGCGTCCGATGTCGATAGCGATGGGTACCGCGTCAGCTCCCAGACCCAGTGGCCACCCCCGCCGCCGACCAGTGAGCACCGGGTGGTTCACCAGCTCGATGAGGTCACCAAAGAGAGCGAAGAGAAGTCCAGCCAGATCTTTGATATCCTCGAGGCGATCAGCAATGATGCCATGGAGTCTGAGAATCTCGGCGGCAAACTCAAAGAGGATCTAAGCGCCATCTGCGAGACCTTCACCCGTCTGCACCAGCACTTCCCCTCGATCAAGACCTTTGAGGCGCAGATTAAGCGGTGCGAGGAGATGACCACCCAGGTCGATCAGAGCATCCAGGTGGCCCAGAACACCAACGATCAGGTGATGGTGGCGATGGATGTGATGCAGTATCAGGATATCAACCGCCAGAAGATCGAGCGGGTGATCAATGTGATGCGCGCGCTTACCCGCTACATGAACTCCCTCTTTGAGAGCCAGATTGCCGATGAGAGCCGGGTGAGTAGTGCGGTACACATCCCCGGCGACGCCACCGACGATGTGGTGGACGAGGAGGATATCGAGGCGCTGATTGCGGCCATCGGCGGCAAAAAGCCTGACTAGGTGAAGCGCCCCGAGCTACTGGCGCCAGCGGGCGATCCGCTCAAGCTGCGCATCGCCCTCGCCCACGGAGCCGATGCGGTCTATGGCGGGGTGAGCCACTTCTCATTGCGTCTTAGAAGTAGCAAAGAGTTTGATCTCGAAAGCTTTAAAGCGGGCATCGACCACGCCCACAGCCTGGGCAAAAAGGTCTATGTCACCATCAACGGTTTTCCCTTTAACTCCCAGATTAAACTCTTTAGCGATCATATCGCCGCGATGCGCGATCTCGGTCCCGATGCACTGATCGTCTCTAGTCCCGGCACGGTGCGTCTAGCCCGAAAGATCGCACCGGATATGCCGCTGCACCTCTCCACGCAGGCCAATGTGCTCAACCGCCTCGATGCCGAAGCCTACTTTGAGATGGGGGTCAAACGCATTATCGCCGCGCGGGAGATGAGCCTAAAGGATCTCGAAGAGATCAAAACCGCCCTGCCCGATCTGGAGCTGGAGATATTCATCCACGGCTCGATGTGTTTTGCCTACAGCGGGCGGTGTCTCATCTCCAGTCTGCAGACCGGCCGCGTGGCCAATCGTGGCAGCTGTGCCAACGACTGCCGGTTTGAGTATGAGCTTTTTGTCCAAAACCCCGAAAGCGGGGTTCTGATGCGCTTAGAGGAGCGCGAAGAGGGCAGCTACCTCTTTAACGCTAAAGACCTCAACCTGATGAGTCATCTAAATACGATCCTCCAAAGCGGCGTGATCGACAGCCTCAAGATCGAAGGGCGCACCAAAAGCGCCTACTACGCCGGAGCGGTCACCCGCGCCTACCGGCTGGCCCTGGAGGCGATCGCACGGGGCGAAGGCGATCTCAGCGCCTACGAAGCGGAGCTGGCCACCACTAAAAACCGCGGCTTTACCGACGGCTATCTGATCAAACGCCCCTACGAAAAGAGTGGCGAAGAGACGCTGCACACCAGCCAGAGCGAAGGAACCCATCAAGTGGCCGCCATCGTGCGTGAGGAGGGGGATCTCTTTGATACCAAAGAGCGGATTCGCCCCGGCGATCGGCTGGAGGTGATCGCCCCGCCGGGTGAGAGGATCGCGCCGGCTGATAACCCGATCGGAACCCTTTCAGAAGAAAATGGCCGATTTTTTGTTACCCTTCGCACGATCCAAACCGAGTCGGGAAAAGAGCTGACCGAGGTCCACTCGGGCAATCTCAACCCTATCCGATTGCCGGATCGTTTACCACCTTATACCTTTCTTAGGAGAGCACTATGACACCGTTTGTTTCGATTCTAATGGGCAGCAAGAGTGATTATGAGACCATGACCCACTGCGCAGAGACGCTCAAGCGCTTTGGTGTTCTCTATGAGCTGCTGGTCGCCAGCGCACACCGCACCCCCGAGCGAGCCAAAGGGTATGTCAAAGAGGCCGAAGCCAAAGGCGCACAGATCTTTATCTGCGCGGCGGGTATGGCCGCCCATCTGGCCGGTGCCATCAGCTCCGCCACCACCAAACCGGTGCTCGGTGTTCCGATGACCGGCGGCGCGCTCAACGGTGTGGATGCGCTTTATTCCACCGTGCAGATGCCCAGCCAGATGCCCGTCGGCACACTCGCGATCGGCAAAGCGGGCGCGATCAACGCGGCCTATCTGGCGGTGCAGATTCTGGCCCTCAATAACCCCGATCTGGCCAACAAGCTGATCGAAGATCGCCGCGAGATGGGCGAAAAGATCGTGAGCGACTCCGCCTCTATCGAGGTGCGGCTCTAATCCTACTAAGGAGTACATTATGCAGACCTGGTTGAGCGTTGAGGAGTTTTCCAGACTGGTGGGGCGCGATGAGGATGCGATCGAGCAGCTCTGTGAAGAGAATAAGCCGGTGAGCAAAGTCGAGCGCGGTCGCCGCTATATCGAAAGTGCCAGCGCCACCAGCGTGCTGCTGCCCAAAAAGGTCGAAGAGAATCTCGTCATCGAAAAGCGGGGCGAGGCGATGCAGTTTGTCGAGAAGACCGTCGGCACCATCCTCTCGATGCACGAAAAGGTGGTGGACGCCAAAGACGAGACGCTAGAGGCCCTGCGCAACGAGAACCAGTTTCTCAAAGAGGGGCTTTTAGCGATGCAAGATCTCTACGAAGAGGATCGCAAAGCGATCGAGGTGCTCACCAAGCAGCTCTCCATGACCCAGGAGGAGCTGGAGTTTGTCAAACGCAAATACAAGCTCATGTGGGGCAAAGCGATCCAGTATGCGGGTGAAAATAGTACACCTAAAAAATAACGGCTTAGGAGCTAAGCCTACGCTAACGCTGAGTTTGCTTCGGCACCCAAAGGGCATCTGCCACTGTCAGACGCGCACTTCGTTTGCGTGTCACTGGCGACAGCAGGCCCTCGCACCCTTGGTGCTCTGACTCTAAAAATAGGTTTTATTGATGTTGACTTTTAGTGATCTGCTTTTAAAACTCCAGAGCTTCTGGCAGGAGCAGGGGTGCGTGATTGTGCAGCCCTACGATCTGCCCGCCGGAGCGGGGACTTTCCATCCGGTCACCCTGCTGCGCAGCCTGGATAGCCAGCCGTGGTCGGTGGCCTATGTGGCCCCCAGCCGCCGCCCCACCGACGGACGCTACGGCGAAAACCCCAACCGCCTGGGGGCCTACTACCAGTTTCAGGTGCTCATCAAACCCTCGCCGGATAATATCCAGAATCTCTACCTGCGAAGCCTGGAGGCGCTGGGTCTGGATCTAAACCGCCACGATGTGCGCTTTGTGGAGGATAACTGGGAGTCGCCAACTCTGGGCGCCTGGGGTCTGGGCTGGGAGGTGTGGCTCGATGGCATGGAGATCACGCAGTTTACCTACTTTCAGCAGGTGGGCGGTCTGGCGTGCGATCCGGTGGCGGTGGAGCTCACCTACGGCACCGAGCGGCTGGCGATGTATCTGCAGGGGGTGGATAGCGTCTATGATATCGCCTGGAACGAGCAGGTGAGCTATGCGGATGTGCACCTGCAAAGCGAGTATGAGTTTAGCAAATACCACTTCGAAATAGCCGACACGGCGATGCTCTTTAATCAGTTTGAGGCCTCCTCAAGCGAGTGCAAGCGGGCCTTGGAGGCGCAGCTGCCCCTGCCAGCCTACGATCAGTGCATGGCCGCCAGCCACGCCTTTAACACCCTCGATGCCCGCAAGGCGATCTCGGCCACGCAGCGCGCTGAGTACATCCTAAAGGTGCGCGAGCTGGCCAAAGGGTGTGCCGAGCTCTACAAAGCCCAGGAGCCCCAGCGGCTTGAGCGGCTTAAGGCGCGCGGGCAATGACCCTAGGTGCGCTGCTCGCGATCTGCGATCAGATCAGCCCCTTTGAGCTGCAGGAGAGCTGGGATAGCAGTGGCCTGGTGATCGGCGATCGCCATGCGCCTATCGGTCCGGTTGTCTGCGCACTGGAGGCGGATGAGGGGGTGATTGAGCGCGCACCTGAGCAGGCGACGATTATCGTGCACCATCCGCTGATCTTTGGCGGTCTGAAGCAGCTCGATTTTAGCCGCTATCCGGCCAACCTCATCCGCAAAATGCTGGCCAAAGAGCAGACTCTCATCGCTTTGCACACCAACTTCGATAAAACCCACCTCAACCCCCATGTCGCCCGTGAGGTGCTCAGATGGCAGCACTTCTCCTGCGAGTCATACCTCTGCCTGAGCGAAACCGACGAGCCGTTTGAGGCGATTCTGGCAACGGTTAAGGCCCGGCTCAACCCCCATCCGCGCATCGTCTCTCCGGCTAAAGAGGTGCGGCGCGTCGCCCTCTGCACCGGCAGTGGCGCTGGCTTCCTCGATCCTGACCGGATGGATCTGCTTCTAACCGGCGATGTCAAGTACCACGACGCCACAGCAGCGCGCAGCATGGGGGTGGGGCTCATCGACATCGGCCACTACGAGAGTGAGCGCTTTTTCGCCCCGCTGATGGCCGATGAGTTGAAAGCTAATGGCATAGCTGCTATAATGTCCGATTCAAAAAATCCCTTCGCCACACCTTAAGGATACCCATGAACAAACACCTCAAACAACTGATTGAACTCTCAACCATCGATCGCACCATCGACGGCTTTTTGCCGGAGGAGGAGCGGATTAACGCTTCACTCAACGCCCTTTTGCAAGAGCAGAGCGATCTGAGAAACGAGATTGAGCATCAGGAGATGGCGATCGAAGAGAACCGCCACAAAATCTCTAAAAACGAAAACCACCTGGCCGAGCTGAGCGACAAGCTGGCCGCCTTTAGTAAACGCTCCGGCGATGTCAAAACCGAAAAAGAGATGAAAGCGCTGCAGCTGGAGGAGGAGATCGCTAAAGAGCAGGTCGCCTTCGCCAACGAAGAGATCGAGCGGCTCCAGAGAATCGAAGAGGCGAAAAAAGAGGAGATCGAGACCCTCAAGACGCGCATCGGTGAGATCGATAGCGAGGTGGAGGAGACCAAAAAGGCCAATGCCGCCGCTTTGAGTGATCTGGATGAGCGCAAAAAGAGCTACTACCAGCAAAAAGAGGCACTGGTGGCCGAAGTGCCTCAGAAGGTGCTCTCCTTTTATGAGAAGATCCGCCGCTGGGCGGGCAACACCGCCGTGGTGCGCCTCAAAAAACAGGCGTGCTACGGCTGCTACATGAAAGTGAGCGACAAGGTCTATAGCGAGGTGATCGACTCCAGCGAGATGGTGACCTGTCCCAACTGCGGCCGCATCCTCTACTACCAGCCCGAAGAGGAGGAGCAGGCCACCGCCGCCTGAGCCCCGCTTGTTTGCCCCCCTCTATTTCCTTACCGCCGCCCTTCTTTGGGTGGCGGCCCTGCCCCTTTGGCTCCTGCTGCTTCTCAGTCGAAAACACCGCCCACCCGCACTGGCACGCCTCTTTTTATGGCGCAACCCCCCCTTCGCCCCAGGCGGCATCCACCTGCACGCGGCAAGCTTCGGTGAGGTGCGGGCCCTAAAGCCGATCATCGATCTCATCGGTGCCGATCGTAAGCTCAACATCACTGTGGCCACCGCCACCGGCCACAGCGAGGCGCGAAGGCTCTACCCCCAGGCGACAGTGCGCTATCTGCCCTTTGAGTGCTTTCTGCCCCTCTGGCTCACCCCGCAGAGATCGCTGATCGTCTTTGATGCCGAGCTCTGGTTTGGGCTCTTTTTTACCGCCCGCCAACAAGGAGCGCAGACCGCTTTGATCAACGCCCGCCTGCCAGAAAAGAGCTGGCCGCGCTACCAGAGACACCGCTGGCTCTTTAAACCGATCTTCGATGCGATCGATCGCCTCTGGAGCCAGAGTGTGGCCGATACGGAGCGCTTTCATCAGCTGGGCGCAACCCACGCAGCCACCCTGGGCAATATCAAACTGCTCCAAAAGCCGACCCTTCATCGCACCTTCGATAAACCGGCGGGCCTGATCACCACCGCAGCCAGCACCCATGAGCAGGAGGAGGTGCTGATTCTCCAGGCGTGGATCGCCAGCAAGATAGGCGGACGACTGCTGGTGGTGCCGCGCCACCCCGATCGCTTCGAAGCGGTGGCTAGCGCACTTGAGCGCATCTGTGCTGAACAGGACCTGCGCTTCGATCGCTTCAGCCAAAGCGATCGGCTCGATGGGGGTGAGGTGGTGCTAGTCGATGCGATGGGGCTCTTAAACAGCATCTACGCCGTGAGCGATCTGGTGATTTTAGCCGGCTCCTTCGTGCCCAAGGGGGGGCACAACCCGCTAGAACCCGCGCACTTTGGTTGCCGTATCATCACCGGGGTGCACACCGACCTTCAGCGCGCACTCTTTGCGCAGCTAGAGGGGGTGCTCACCACCGATCGCGCCCACCTTCACGAAGCGATCGCCTCTGCCATGCAGCAGCCCGCGGTCAAGCTTCGCCAAAGCCTCACCCCACAACAGCTCCAGGCAGCGCTCGATGGCCTGCTTTGAGCGGCGTGCAGGGGCGATCTGGCTGCGGGTCAAAGCGCAACCGGGCGCACAGAAAGATGCGATCCTAACCGAGCGCGCCGGTGAGCTGGTCATCCGCCTGAATGCCCCCGCCGAAGGGGGCAAGGCCAACAGAGCGCTCATCGCCTTTCTGGCCAAAACCCTCCAGATTGCTAAATCGGAGATTGTGCTGATCCGGGGGGCGAGTGCCCGCCACAAGGTGATCGCGCTGCCCCAGGAGGCCGAGTCACGACTGATGGAAACCATAGAGAAACTCTGCTAATATAGGCCTAGACTGAATCCAAGGATACCCGATGAGATCGATACGCGCCCTTTTAATCGCGCTCACCCTCGCCATAGCCGCCCAGGCGGCTCAGACCGTCCACGGCCATATCGCCTGCGAGCGGGAGCGGTGGCTACGCGACACCATCCGCTTCGGCGCTGAGAACAATCAGGAGGCGCTGAAAAACTACCTCCGCATGGAGCGCTGCTATGTGCTCCAAGGCGGCATCCCGGTTCAGATCCGCGAGGAGACCAGCGACGGATTGATCCAGTTTTTCGTCCAGGGAACGACGCTCTGGGTGGTTCAGGAGGGGATCAGGCGCTAAGCGCCCATGCGATCATCCGCTTGAGCCCCACATCCAGCGGCGTGGCCACCCGCCAGCCGCTCGCCTGGGTAAAAGCACTGCTCTCACCGGTGATACCGAACTGATCGCCCGGTGTGCCGGATACAAACTCGGTGGTGGACTCAAAGGGGAGTGCTTTCTGGATGGCGGCCACCAGATCGGCCACGGTGGTGCGCACGCCGGTGGCGATATTAAAGCAGCCGTAGCCACTCTGCGTCATCTCTTCAGCGGCGAGAAACGCCTGCACCACATCCTCGATATAGACAAAATCCCGAAACCTTTCAGCCGCCCCCTTGATCACAATATGGCGGTTTTGTAGCGCCTGGGCCAGATAGATGCTCACCATGCCCTGTTTGAGATTGGCCAGATTCTGCCCCGGTCCATAGACATTAAAGAGCCGCAGCGCGACCGTCTTGATCCCAAACTGCTCGGCGTAGATACGCAGATAGTGTTCGCTCGCCAGTTTCCCGACACCATAAAAGGATTTGGGTTCGGTCGGCGCACCCTCCAAAATAGGCCGATCAGGCTGATCGCCGTAGACCGACATGGTCGAGGCGTAGATGAGCTGCGGCACATTCAGACGGCAGGCGAGTTGCAACAGATGCAGCGTGGATTGGGCGTTGGTCTGCAGATCGTAAAGCGGATCCTCAAAGCTCACCTCCCCCGAACTCTGCCCGGCGATATGATAGATAGCCGCGTAGTTTAACGGCGGGATACGCTCCCAGGTGGCCGCCGATTCACATCCGCCCTCAAAAAACTCCACCCCCTCAGGCACCGCCTCGCGAAAGCCGGTGGAGAGGTTATCGACCCCGATCACCCGGTGACCCTCGCGAAGCAATCTCGCCGCTAAGGCCCCGCCGATAAACCCGGCCACACCGGTGAGTAGATAGTTGGCCACGCTAGCTCCTTTTAATCAGTTCGCCCAGATGGGCCGCCACCCGCACGGGGCGATCGGCGAAGAAGTCCCGCCACCCCTTAAACTCGCTGATGCCGTGCAGAAAGACAAAGTCCAGATGCGCATGCTCTGCCGCCTCGTAATCAGCCCGGCTATCGCCAAAGAAGATGCCCGGCTTGCTAAGCCGACCCGCCGCGCGCTCACGATCGAGAATCACCATCTTCGTATCCGGACTGCCGTAGATGCCGTGAAAGTAGCGATCAAGCCCCTTGGCGGCAAACACCTCTCTAAGCTCACTCTGCATCCCGCCGGAGACGACGATCTTATAGCTCTCAGGCGGCAGGGAGGCTAAAAAATCTCGCATACCCGGCGTCTCGTCGGACTCAAAGAGCTTTTCGCGCACAATCTGGCCATAGCGCTGCAAGGCACGCTCTAAATCTGCTCCATAGCTGCTGCGGCTTAGTAGCGTCTCAAAGAGATGCTCAAACTTCACAAAGCGCGAGATGCCCCCATGGGCCTGATGGTAGGCCACTAGCGCACTCGCCGCCGTCTGGCCCCAGGGCAGCGCCGCCTCATAAAACGCCTCGGTTTTGAGTCGATTGGAATCGAGCAGCACACCGTCACAATCAAAGACGAAACTCTTATAGTGCGCGAAACTCATAAACCGTGAATCCGCCTCAAAGCGGCCTCCACGCCGGGCACATCCTCAGGTACATCCACCGCCAAAGAGCCGCCGGAGGTTCGCACCATCCGGATAGGTTGATTCCACTCCATGTAACGCAAAATCTCAATATCTTCGCACTGCTCGATCGCGCTCTTTCGCCCGAAGCGGCCGTAATCAAGCAGCTCCTGACGGGTAAAGGCGTAGATGCAGACCTGTTTGTAGTAGGTCGCGGGTGCGTTTTTCGCCTCTTTAAATCCCGGCAGGGCCAGACGGGACATATAGACCATCCGTTCGGCTTCGTTGAAAATCACTTTGGGGGTATTCACACTGTGCGGATCCTCATCGGCACCCACCTCGCAGTAGCCATTGATCACCTCATCCATATGCTGCTTTTTGGCTTCGAGCACTTTGAGGATGTCGGCGGGATCGAGTACCGGTTCGTCGCCCTGGACATTGAGATAGACATCCGCCTCGATCTGTGCGGCCGCTTCGGCGAGGCGATCGGTGCCGGTAAGGGCTTTATCTGAAGTCATCACCGCGTTAAAGCCCGCCTCACGCACCACGGTGGCGATGCGTTCATCTTCGGTGGCCACATAGACCGCCTCACGGCCTAGCGCCTGTGCGGAGAGTTCGGCCACCCAGAGCACCATCGGCTTACCCAGTAGCGGGGTGAGGGGCTTGCCCGGAAAACGACTCGATCGGTAGCGGGCGGGAATCAGAATCACACTTCGCATAAACAGCCTTTAAAGCAGAGAGTAGATGGAGCGCACCGGCACCGCGTAGCGGGTGGGCAGCAGGCTGGTGAGCTTCACATTGGTTTGCACAGATTCAAAAAAGCGGGCCATCGCGTCGTTTTCGTCCCGCTTTTCGTCGCTAAAGCCGTCAAATCCGGCGATGAAAATCTCCTGCGCGCCCGATCGCAGTGCGGGCAAAAAGGCAAACATCCCCACCAAAAATGCCGGAATGATCGCCGCTTTCGGGTCAAAGCGCCCCGCCTCGATCTGCGCGCCGATCGCCTGGAGTTTGGGGTGGCTGAAATCGGGATGTACCCGCTCCATACCACTAACGATCGCTTGAATTGCCCCATCAACCCCGGCTTCGAGCAGCTCTTTAAGCCGCACCTCATTGAGCACCGCCGTCAGTCGCGAGATACCCTCCAAAAGCCCGGTGTGGTTGCACTCGATCACCAGCGGATCGTGCCGATCGATAAAACGCTTCAGCGCCTCCTGATGCGCTCTAGCCGAAGGCCCGGCGGCCACGATCAGCACCGATTGGGCAGATGCGGGCGTGAAATCCGGCAGCGCCACACTCGCTTCGGCGCGTTCGTGAAAAACCCGGTTGGTCGCTTCGCCCAGTGCTTGGGGGGTAAAGCGGCTGCGGCTTTCAGGCTCCACCGCTTCGAGAATGCGGGCAATCTGGGTCATGGTGTACTGATGGCCGCTTTTGAGCTGCTGGGTGTACGTTGGGTGGATGTTTTTCAGACCGCTGAGCATGTAGCTGTAATCCCACCCCCAGCGGTGGTGCGCTTGAA
>PWVP01000030.1 GCA_003561815.1 Campylobacterota bacterium
CTCTCCTTGACCGGCAGGTTCAGCGCGTTAGGATAGGCGCTGCCCTGAAGCACCTCAATCGCATTCTGGGCCGCCTGGCGAGCGATATTGACCTGACTCTCTTTAGTATTGGCCCCCAGGTGGGGGGTGACCGTCACATTGGGCAGATCCAAAAGCGGATGATCGGTGGCCGGCTCTTTGGCAAACACATCGATACCGGCAAAGCGCACCTTTTGGCTTTTGAGTCCCTCTACGAGCGCCTCTTCATTGTAGAGCCCCCCGCGCGCCACATTAATCAAAATCACCCCATCTTTCATCCGCGCAATCTCCTCCGCGCCAATCATGTCGATGGTCTCTTTGTTTTTAGGGGTGTGGATCGTGATGATATCGCAGGCGAGGATCTCCTCAAAGCTCTTTGTGTAGCTCATCCCCAAACTGGTGACACGACTGGGGGGGATATAGGGATCGTAAGCGACAATCTCCATCTCAAAGGCCTGGGCGCGCTTGGCCACGCGACTTCCGATGTTGCCAAACCCGATGACGCCAAGCTTTTTGCCTTTTAGCTCGGTTCCATACCAGTTCTCCCGCTTCCAGATCCGCTTCTCTTTGAGCTCATTGTGTGCGTAGACGAAGCTGCGCACACTGGAGACCAGATGACACATGGTCATCTCCACCGCGGCGATGGTGTTGGCGGTGGGGACATTCATCACCACAATCCCCTGCTTGCTGCACCCCTCGATATCGACATTATCCACACCCACTCCGGCGCGGATCACATACTGAAGGTTGGTCGCTTTAGCCAAAAAGTTGGCATCGACCGGTGTGGAGCTGCGGGTGATCGCCAGCTGTGCATCCCCCAGCTGCTCAAGAAGCTGATCCTTGGGCAAGTCGTAGGCAATCTGCAGATCGATATCCCGCGCAGCGCGTAGCAGCTCAATCCCCTCTTCATGAATATGATCGCAAACAATAACCCTCTTTTTCATCAATAACGCTTTCTAGTAAGGTTTGGTTTCCTGAAGTACGCGAAGGTGGCCGATCAGATCATAGGTGGCCAGCTGATCTAAAAGCCCGTGGGCATAATCCGGCTCTTTAGACTCCAGGCGAAGCGCCACCCGTTGCGGATCCTCTTGCCAGGTGTGGCGCACGCTCTGCTCTTTAAGAAATGCCTGTAGGCACCGCTTCTCAAAACGGTTGAGATCCTCAAAAATCAGTTTTAGAACAAGGCTTTGGCGAAACTCAGCTGGCACCAGATCCCAACTGACAAAGAGCTCATCAGCTGGCAGCCGTGGCTGATCGCCGCTCTTGATGAGCTGCTCCATCCAGTAGGGGGCCGCCAGTGGTGTCGTGCGGTTGGCCTCATCGCGATCGTGCACCCGGCTGGCATCCACGACCAGCCGATCGGGATCCCAGCCCCGCTCAATCGGGCTTTTTTGCCAGGCGAAGAAGAGAGAGAGCACCAGCGCTAAAAGGCCGATGCCAACCACAGGGGCTGCCCAGCGCACGGCCGGTTAGCTGCTTTTGAGCGAACCCTTGATCGCATCGCCCAAGGTCATGCGATCATCTTCGGTTTCGTTAATCTGTTTGAGCACATCCCGCTCTTTCTGCTTCTCCAGACGGCGAATAGAGAGGCGGATGCGTCCTCTTTTGGGCTCCATGGCTACGATGGTGGCCTCAATCTCCTGTCCTGACTGAAGCTCCTCGGCATTCAGGGGGGCGAGATCTTCGTGACGAATCAGAGCATCCACACCCTCTTGAAGATTCACGAAGACACCAAACTCCTTAACATCCCGAACGGTGCCTTTGACAATATCGCCACTTTTGTGGTTTTTCGCGTACGCCTCCATCGGGCTTTCGCTGAGTGCCTTCTTGCTAAAGGAGAGGCGGCTGGACTCCTCGTCGATGCGGATAATCTGCACCTCAACCTCGTCGCCCGCCTTGAAGAGATCCTTTGCACTCTCGCTACGGTTCCAGGAGGTGTCCTCGTTGTGCAAAAGCCCCTCGACGCTATCGACTTTGACAAACGCGCCAAACTCTTTAATCGAGGTGATTTTGCCCGTTACCACATCCCCGACACGGTATTTGCGGACAAACTGCTCAAAGGGCTTGGGCTGGAGCTTTTTCAGAGAGACCCGAAGGCGCTGCTTAGGCACATCCAGCTCGATCACCTCCACCTCGACCTCCTGGCCTAGCTCGAGCACCTCACCCGGATGCTTGAGATCTTTATCCCAGCTCACCTCGGAGATGTGCAAGAACCCCTCCACATCGTTGCCCAGATCGACAAAGGCGCCGTAGTTTTCCATGTTGGCCACGGTGACTTTAATGGTATCACCCACCTCCAGCTGCTCTTCAATCTCGTCCCAAGGGTTAAACTGTGTCGCCTTGATAGAGAAGGAGATGCGGTTGCGCTCCTTATCGTGCTCGATCACCTTCACCGGCACCACATCCCCCTCTTTGTAGAGGCTGGCAGGATTGACCGGCCCTTTGTAGCTAATCTCGGTGTAGTGCACCAGCCCCTCAGCCCCCATCGCCTCGACAAACATGCCGTAGCTTTTGATGCGGCGCACGGTCGCATCGATCGGCCCCTCGACATCCATCAGCTGCTTAACCGCTTCGCGGCGCTGCTTGCGCTGGGCATTCAGCCAAGCACGACGGGAGAGCACCAGCGTGCCGCCCTTCTCGTCCATCTTGATCACCCGCGCCGTGACCGGTTTGCCCACCGGCTTCATATCCGGCTTAAAGGCGGCCAGCGAGACCGGCATAAAGAACTCCACGCCATCCATCTCTACCAGGTAGCCCCCGGCGTTTTTGCGCACGATGGTGCCGGTGATATCGAGCGGCTCATCTTCGCTGCGATCTTTATTGGCGGCGATAAAGTCGGCGACCTTCTGTTTTTTGATCGCCTTTTTATGGGAGATGCGCGGCTTCTCGCCCTGCTTGCTCGATAGCACAACCGGCAGGGTGTCGCCCACTTTAAAAAGCAAGTTCCCCTCGTCGTCTTTAATTTCGCTGATATCCAGACGACCCTCTTGCTTCATGCCTACATCGACCATCACCCCGTCATCGGTGATCTGAATGATGACCCCCTGAGAGAGCTGTTCGCCCCCCGCTTCGTCCGCCTTTAGCGACTCCTCTAGTAGTGTCGCAAAGTCTTCGGTCTCATCATCGATGTCGATGCTTTTCAGCGCCTCTTGGTTCATTGAATGCCCTTCCAAACTGTTTGAGGCGATCATTATAGAAAAAGCTTGCTTTAGGGCCGATTTGAAAAGGCGCGGATTTTAGCCATCACCCCCTCAATAATCCAATCGGGCGTCGACGCCCCCGCCCCGATGCCGCAGGTTTTTGCCCCCTCAAACCACTCGGGCTTGAGATCGTGACCATCCTCAATCAGATAGCTTTTAGGGCAGCTCTCCTGGGCGATAGCGTGCAGCTGACGAGTATTCGAGGAGTTTTTGCCGCCGATAATGAGCATAATCGCCACCTCACTGGCAAGCTGGCGGGTCGCCTCCTGATTATCAAAGGTCGCATTACAGATCGTATTAAAGACCCGCACCTCCCGACAGCGCGCCGTCAGCGCGCCGGCCACCTGCGCAAAGTCGCTCGCCTTTTTGGTTGTCTGCGAAACCAGTGCAACCTGATCGCCCAGAGTGTGCGCATCCAGCTCGGAAACCGAAGAGACCACCAGTGCGCGATCGCCGGCATAGCTTCGCACCCCCTTCACCTCCGGATGATCCGCATCGCCAAAGATCACCACCTGATACCCCTGGGTACTCATCTGCCGCACAATCTCCTGGGGCTTGGTCACAAACGGACAGGTGGCATCGATCACATCGGCACTCACCTCCTCTAAACGCGCACGGTTATCCCGCTCGATTCCGTGGGTGCGAATGATGGTGCGACTCCCCTCGGGGATGGTGTCGATACTCTCATTGACCGCCACGCCAAAATCCTGGCGCAGCCGCTCAATCTCCTTGGGGTTATGGATCAGCGGCCCCACCGTCAGCGCACCCGGATTTGCCTCGGCCAGACGGATCTGCACCTACTGCTCCTGGAGCTTCCCACCAAGACGACGATAGATCGCGCCAAAGGCGGGAAAGCTGGTGGCCACACACTCGGTCTCCTCAATCACCATCTCGCCACTGGCCACCAGGGCCGCAATCGCAAAGCTCATAGCAATGCGGTGATCCCCATAGCTCTCCAGTGTCGCCGCTTTAAGCTCGCCGCCGGTTATCTCGAAACCATCGGCCAGCTCCTTGGCCTGAATGCCGCACTGCTTGAGATTACGCACCGTACTGGTGATGCGATCGCTCTCTTTGACCCTCAGCTCCGCCGCCTCACGAACCGTGCTGGTCCCCTCCGCGCACGCCATCGCAATCGCCAGTGCGGGCAGCTCATCAATCAGCCACGCCATATTCTCGCTCACCTCAACCCCCTTTAGCGGGCCATGGCCGACATGGATATGGCCCATCGGCTCAAAACGATCTGAGAGAAGCTCGAAGCGCACATCGGCCCCCATCCTTTCGAGCACACGGTACGCCTCGATCCGGGTCGGGTTGAGGGTGAGGTTTTTGAGTGTAATACGGCTGCCCGGCGTGATGGCGGCCGCCACCGCAAAGAAAAAGGCGCTTGAGGGATCGGCGGGCACATCAAACGCCAGCGGATCCAGGGGCTTACTCAAAGGCTCAATCGTAATCCACTCCCCATCGGACTCAATCGCTGCGCCCATCCCCCTGAGCATCCGCTCGGTGTGATCGCGGCTTAGCTCCGGCTCACGAAACCCAGAGGGGCCATCGGCAAAGAGAGCCGCCAGAATCAGGGCGCTCTTAACCTGCGCAGAGGCGACCGGGCTATCGTAGCGAAAGGCGCGGGGTTTGGCGTTTCCTCGAATCGCCAGCGGTGCGTAGTTGCCCCCCTGTCGGCCATCCACCTGTGCTCCGATGCTGCGAAGCGGATCGGCCACCCGCTTCATAGGCCGGGCGTTGAGGTAGCGATCGCCACTGAGGACGAAGTGACCCTCGCAGGCTGAGAGCAGCCCCGCAAAGAGGCGCATTCCGGTACCGGCATTGCCACAATCCAAAACCGTGGCCGGCTCCACAATCTGCTCAGGCGGCACAATCTGAAGCCACTCCCCTTCGCGAGACACTTTTGCCCCCAGCGCCTGGGCGATCGCTAGCGAAGAGAGGGTGTCCTCTGCCTCCAGAAAGTTGCGCACCCGGCTGGGGCGATCGCTTAAGAGACTAAAGATGGCCACCCGGTGCGAGATAGACTTATCCGCGGCGATATCATCCACCTCACCCCCCAGCACCGCTGCACTTAAAGACCATCGACTCATCTTAGCTCTCCACCAAATCGGTTTTTCAGTACGCCATAGACCCGCTCCACAACCGCCGCGATCGCCTCATCGGTCAGACTCTGCTTCTGCGGCTGCAGCACCAGCCTGAGGGTCAAACTCACCCGATCGCCCAAGCTCTCATCGTGGTAACGATCGATCGCGCGCACCTCCTTAAGATGCTCAATGCGCTCCTGGCTAATCGCCTGTGAAATCACACTAAATCGACACCCGGCATCCAACAGCACGCTAATATCCCGCCGGATGGGCTGCAGGCGCGTGGCGGCGTGCGCCTGGGGCACTCTCGGCTCTAAGGCGGCCAGATCAAAGGCCGCCACCCAGCCGCTCTCGAGATCGTAGTGCTGGGCCAAGGCTGGATGGAGCTTACCCAGCACACCGATACGCTCCTGACCCTGCATCGCCTGGGCGCACTGACCAGGCTGCAGATAGGCGGGGGGCTGACTCAGCGCTTCGAGCCTGAAGCCGCCCACCACCGAGGCCACCTGCCGGGCAAAGAGCCCCAGCGTGAGCGGCTCGGGCTTGCCGTGATTGCCCAGATGGGCAGGCTCTGAAGCGCCGGTGAGCACAAAGGCGATCTCGCGGGTGTGGCGACGCTGCCAGTCGTAGGTGTCGCCAATCTCAAAAAGCGGCACCCGCTCATGGCCGTGGGCGCGATTGCGTGCTGCGGCGGCCACCAGGTTGATAAGCAGTGTCGGTCGCAATGCATCAAGCTCGGCGGTGATGGGGTTGGCCAGTGCATACTCTGGCTCCATCGCCCTAAACCCAAACTGCTCTAGCGCGCGGCCATCACAGAAGAGGAAATGGAGCGACTCAAAGTAGCCCTGACTCACCGCCCGGTAGGCGAGGTTGCGCTCATGGCGAAAGCGCTGCCAGCCGATCGTCGCACCGCGCACCTCCGGCAGTGCCAGCGGCTTGGGCTTGATCTGATCAATCCCCAGTATCCGCACCACCTCTTCGGTCACATCGGCGCTGCTTTTAAGATCGTGACGCCAAAGGGGCGGCACCAGTGCGAAGCTGTTCTGATCGCCGCTGACATAGGCTTTGGCCCCCAGTCGCTTCAGGATGGTGACAATCTGATTTTTCTCAATCTCCTGGCCGATAAGTGCGCAGATGCGATCGGTGTTGATGGCGATGCTCCGCTCGGGCCAGTCGGGCTCATAGGTGAGCGCCTCGGCATAGAAGCGGCTCTTGCCACAGATAGCCAACAGATCGTAGAAAAAGCGCATCCCCAGATCCAGATGGGGCTCGCTTCCCTTGCAGGCGCGATTGTGAAGCGCATCACCCGTCAGATCCGCCTCCCAGGCCGCCTTGGCAATCTCATCGGGATCGACGAAAAAGGCCTGAAGTACAATCAGAGCACTCTCATCCGTTGCGCGGTAGGCGCTGTTCATATCCAGACCAATCCGCCCAAGCGGCTCGCAGCCTTGCAGCTGGTTAAAGGTGTCCTCTTTGAGCAGTCGTACCACGCCACGCGCCTGAGGGTCTGTGCTAAACGCTCGCATATCGTAGGCGCGAAAGAGCACGCCGGTGGTGTGGGTGGCGTACTCACACAGTGCATCGATCGCCTCCTGGGGTGCGCACTCCAGCCAGCCAAGTCGCAGCCGCATCACAAGCGGCAGCTCAAAGCCGTTGTTCTCGATCGCCTTAATCGAGATGGAGGCGGTCGCTTCGGGAGCGCTTATCAGCTGCAGCACCCGACCGATCCCCTTAGCGCTCTGATCGTAGAGATCGGGGCGCGCCGGATAGAGCGGCAGCTCCAGGGCGGCACTCAGATCCCGCGCCACACCATAGACCGAGAGACAATCCCCCCGATTGGCGGTGAGCTCCAGCTCATAGAAGGTGTCGGCCAGTATGGGGTAGTTGTTCAGCTGCCAGCCGGGGGTGAGATCACCCACCGTACTATCGAGCACCATAATCCCCTCGCCCACCTCAGGCAGCCCCAGCTCACCCGCAGAGCAGATCATGCCGCTGCTGGGCACCCCGCGAAGCTCTGCCTCTTTAATAACCAGACCTCCAGGTAGCTTCGCGCCCACCTGGGCAACCGGGACATGCTGCCCCGCGGCTACATTGGGTGCGCCGCAAACGATGCCGATAAGCTTCTCGCCCACATTGACCTGGCAGACGCGCAGCTTGTCCGCATCGGGGTGGGGATCGACACTCACCACGCGCCCTACCACCACAAGCGGATCGAAGTGGTAGTGCTCCATCTGGGCCACCTCGTGGCCGATACTGATAAGCTTCTCGTAAAGATGCTCGTCGCTTATCCCCTCCAGGGAGAGAAACTCATTTAGCCAACTGCGTGTCACTCTCATGCAAACTGCTCCAATAGATCCAGATCCCCCTCATACATCGCCCGCAGATCGCCGATGCGATACTTCAAAGTCGCCAGCCGCTCAATCCCCAGGCCAAAGGCGTAGCCGCTCACATTCTCATAGCCGACCGCCTTGAAGACATTGGGATCGACCATGCCGCAGCCGAGCACCTCCAGCCATCCGGTCTGCTTACAGACACGGCACCCTTTCCCCTCACAGAAGATGCAGCCGATATCCACCTCCGCTGAGGGCTCGGTAAAGGGGAAGAAGCTGGGGCGAAACCGCACGGGAAAATCGCCAAAAAAGGCTTTCAGGAAGTCTGAAAGGATGTGTTTGAGGTTGGCAAAGGAGACCCGATCCGCCGCATCAACCACCAGCCCCTCGATCTGGTGAAACATCGGTGTATGGGTCAGATCGTAATCACGGCGAAAGACCGCGCCGGGGGCAATCATGCGAAGCGGCGGCTTCTGGGTCATCATGGTGCGAATCTGCACCGGCGAAGTGTGGGTTCTGAGCAGCTTGTGGTCGTTCATATAGAAGGTGTCCTGCATCTCGCGGGCGGGGTGGTGCGCCGGCAGATTAAGCGCTTCGAAGTTGTGAAACTCATCCTCAATCAGCGGACCGGTCTTTAGCTCATAGTTCATCCCCAAAAAGTACTCGACAATCTCCTCCATCGCACGATTAACCGGATGGATCGCCCCGGATGTGCCCACCGTGCTCAGCAGTGAGACATCCATCTGCTCTGCTTCAATCCGGGCGGCTATCTGCGCCTTTTGGAGCGCCTCTTTTTTAGCAGCAATCGCCCTCTCGGCTGCCGCCTTAGCCTCATTGAGCTCAGCGGCGAAGGCGGGGCGATCGGCTTTATCCAGATCCTTCATCCGGGCAAACTGGGTCGCAAAATGGCCCTTTTTCCCCAGCAGCTCAATACGGATCGCCTCCAGCTCGCTTAGGGTGGTGGCCGATTCGACTTTTAAGAGATCGTTCAAAACGGTATCCTTAGGGGATTTTGGGCGGTATTGTACCCCTTATCCCATTAGGCGGGGTTTTGGCGTGCGTGCTATAATGGCCCATCTTTTTGCAGGAGAAGCGCTGTGAGCCTCTTTACGAAAATCATCCACCACGAAATCCCCGCCAACCGGGTCTATGAGGACGAGCACACACTAGCCATCCACGACATCGACCCTCAGGCACCGGTGCATCTGCTGGTGATCCCCAAAAGGGAGATTGTCGATTTTCAATCGCTTGATGGCGAAACAATGGGCCACCTGCTCCATGCGGTACAGCAAGTGGCGATCAAGATGGGTCTTGATAAAAGCGGCTACCGCGTGGTGGTCAACAACGGCACCGATGCCGGTCAGGAGGTGGCCCATGTGCATCTGCATATTTTAGGGGGCGCTAAACTCGGCCATGTCCACCACACCGATCGCACCCACAAAGACAGCTAAACCCGGCTAACGCCGGGCACCGAACACACCGCGGGAGACCGGGGCCGAAAGGCCGACAACACCGCCGGTCTGCTGCAACGCAAAAACACCGGAAGCGTACTGAAATCCGCCACCGCTTTCACGGTAAAGACCAAAATCCCCACCGACCGCCTCGGCGTTTTCGCCGATGAGATAACCATCGAAATAGCCATAGCTGTCCGCACCCCCTACACTGCCATAAAGACTGGAGCCATTTTGGGATCCACTGAGATCTACATTCCACGCACCGCTTCCCGATGTCGAAAACTGCATATTGCCGGAAACCGCACCGCTGCCAAAATCGACCGTCAGGCTCATCTGGCTGCCAGC
>PWVP01000254.1 GCA_003561815.1 Campylobacterota bacterium
AGGCTTGTCGCCAGAGCGGGAAGGGGTGGGCACCAGAAGCGTGTCTCGAAGGTTGCTGAGGACCAAGTACGGTATGCGCCGGGCACGGGCACGGCGGGCCAGGTACTTGATCAGCCCAGCCTGGTTCACGGTGACGGTGGGCACAGTAAGGCCCAACAAAGCAAAAGGCTGTTCTTTGATGCAAAGCGTAAGCGCCCGCAGGGGGCCACCAACACCCACCGGGTCATCGGACGCGAAAGGCTCCGTAGCCGTCAGCTCTAGATGGGCGGCAGTCCCCAGACGTTCCTGAAAGATGGCTAAAGCCGAGTCCACGTAGGCAGTAGTAGGCATCGTGCGCTATGAGGATGCTGGTTTTGGCGCTTCTAGAAACCGAGCGTGGGCAAGATCGCCCATTCGGTTGACGGTGAAGCGTATCTCGTAGGGGTTGGCTTTCTGATAAGCGATAATGGCCTCCCGGGCCACCGCTGGCTCGATGATGAAGCCGTCCTCCAGCAACGCCTCAATACCGGCCACCAACGCCGTTTCTAGGATGGGCGCGTAGCCGCCGGCGCTGTGGATGGCCTGCCACGCTCGGTATAACCGAGGAGCGATGCTCTCTGGATCTGCTAGAGGCTTGGCCGGCATCTCCCAAGCGTCAGCCGCGGTCTTGAAAAAGCGAGTCGCCAGAAAATCCGCTATGTGGATCTCGCTCTCCACGTCGGCCAGCGCCTCGCCCCAAGCTACGCCAGCCGGCGTGAAAGTGTAGCTGTAGCGAAAGGGATCCGGCTTGTTCAGCAGACCAATATCCGCATACGGCTCGACGCGAGGACGACTGGCTTCCTCTCGGGCCCCACCCCCGGAATAGGACTGTCCACGCCACTTCTCAATGCTGGTTGCAGCATGTGAGAGTGTCTCGATCCGGTCTCGCTCGTCGGCTGAGAGAAGGCGACGACGGTGACGCTTGATAAGTGCGCGGTAGATCTTTGGCAGCCGGTCTCCGGCGTCTCGATCATTGAAGCCGTCCGCTGTCTCTTCCACAAGTTCACCGAATAGCGGGCCGACGACCTCGCCGTCGTTCTCTAATAGGGAGTAGAGCAGGAGCAACGCTTGAGCGCGAGTTAGGCCCAGCGGATTAGCATCAGGTAGGTACTCCAAGAAGGCTTTGAGCTCTGCTTCGGGCGTGAAGTGGAGCAAGGAGAGCGCGCGTGTGTTGGGTGAGTAGGTGCCCGCCCGAACAAAGCCAAGACTTACACCCAGTGGCGGATACTTGCGTCCATCGTTTTGCACCAGTTTCCCGGTCTGCGATGGCAGGGACGGATCGGCCAGATAGAGGTCCTGTAGTTCCATGGACGCGATTCTCTCTCCGTCCTCTCCATCTTCGCTCCAGCTGGCTGCCTGCTTCTTCAACCCGTTGTAGACCCGATCATAGAGGCGCCGCCGGATATAGGCCACTCTATCAGCACTAAGCGGGACTCTCACTCTGCTCATCACCGTTCGGGTCAGGTCGCTACCCAGGTTCTCCAGGCTGGAGGTGTTCACGGCCACCACCCGGCGAACCAAGCGCTTGAGATACCCCAATCGCTGCATACATCGCGCGGTGCTGTCAAGAACGCGGATCTCGGCCACGCTCAGAACCCCCCGTGGACGCTGACGCGGGGGCGGATGTCAACGATGATAGCACGCTCGGCCTCAGTGTTGGAGATCAAGGCCTGCCCCACGTCTAGGCTGCGTAGGATTTCATCGAGTTCCAACGTCCGATTGGCGTAGCGAACCTGCTGTGGCAGGTTTGATTTAAGATTGCGCTGGACGTAGTCAATGTCCCCCTGCACAGTCAACTTGTGAGCAATAAGGGTATCCACTTGGGCCAGCAGGCGGCGATCCAGAGCAGTCGGCTGCTGCGTCGCTACTATGAACGAAAGTCCGTAGTTGCGTCCTTCACGAACAAAACGCACCAACATGTCGCCGGCTGCCGTGCGCCGCTCGGACGGCAACACATTTTGTGCCTCATCCAGTGCCACCCAGGTCGGGGGGATGGACTCCGCGAGACTCCGCTTGATGCGCAACTGTTCCTCAGACGATAGATCGGGACGGATAGCTAAGTGTTTTTCCGCCTCAGACGCCTCCGTTCGGGCGTCGAGCAAGCGCCTGATGATAGCGCTCAAGACGACCAGGCGCAGAGGTCCCGACATACGATTCATAACCAGCACGTTCATCTGGCCGGGCGCTAGCAGATCGCGCAGCGGGGTGCCCTCGTCTTGGAACAACGGATTGCGGCGAAACGTCGTCAATTGCTGCAGCACGGCGCGGCGCGTCTGCACGCGATAGCTGCCCTGGATCTCACTGTCTAGTTTGATGCAGGCAGTAAGATCCTCCAGTGAGTAGGCTGGCCTCGGCGTTCGTTTGCCCCCCTCGCCTTCCCAGCCCTCGACGGTGACCTTTAGGTAGGCATCGTTGAGCAACTGCCCCATACGATCCTGATAGATGTCCAGATCGAGCAGATAGCCCCAGTCGGCGGCGGCGAAGTCAGAAGTTCGCACTGCGAACTCACGGTGACCAGCAGGAGTCGTCTCAGTCCGAGTGCCCAGGGGTATCCAAACTTGCACGTCAAGGGGCTCGGGTTGCAGGTCCCAGCCACGCCATACGGCTCGCTGCTCTTGGATCACCCGTCGATCCGCTGCTTCGGTGAGACTGATGTCGGTCCACTGGAAGATCCCCAAGGTGTCAAACAACAAGATCGCGCGACTTCGGTCCATGTGGGAGATACTGCTCTCAGTCCGTCGCGTGCACAAGCTCTCTAGCATAGACCCCATTGTGTAGGACTTGCCGGACCCCCGCTTGCCAACAATGGAGATAACGTGGGGGTGCGCAGCGTCGAAGCGTACGTCGGTCAGCGGACCCGTCTCGGCCAGTCGGCCCAGGTAGAGCCACGCCGTGCCGCACTCGTCCGGGTCGCCAACGATCAGATTCTTTCCAGTGAGCAGCCGGGGCTTAACGGTAAATTTCTTCATCACGCAAAGACGTACTGAGCCACGCCGTTGACAATGCCTTCGTCCACCAGGTACTTCTCCTCATCCCACGCCTGGATAGTGCACTCATTTATGGCGTTGATGATGTAGCGCGGCAGCGCGCGTGTTGGGTCCTGGGTGGCGTAGTCGGCTAGCAATTCAAAAGCGCTATGTTCGAAGGGATAGACGCCCAAGTCCACGTCTAGTCCTTGCTCGGAGATGCGCGCGCTAGCTTGTTCTTGGTCAATCAGGTTCTGGAGCAGTTCACTCACGAACGTCTTCACGTTTGAGACGGCGGGTAAAGGTGGAATATCTATGTAGTTGCTTGTGCCAATGCGCCCCTGCACGTCACCTCGCCGCAGCATCTCAGGTGCATCGTCGAGGACGTCAGCCTTAAAGCCAACCAGGAAGCCTACGCTAGCGTTTGCTGGCTCTGCTAAGCGGCGGAAATACTGGTGAATCGATTCGCTGGCGTCGCCCGTTCTCACGTTTTGTAGTTCCTCCACTTCGTCCAAGAGGAATATCAGTTTCTCGCCAACCTCGCCAGCCAGGTTACCTATGGCTACGAGCACGTTCACCAGATCGCCAGCGCCGACCTCCCCGAGATTGCGGGTGAGCGAAAGGCTGCTTAGCTCACTGGTCCTGAGAGACTGACCGGTGAGCCAGCGCCAGGCGACGAATGTGGACTCACCGGAAGCGCGCAACTCTTTGAGGGCCAGGGCAATGTTGGGATCTTCCACCATCTCTTGCAGGGCAGCATTGAGGCTGGAGACCTTTTCAAACAGACGCCGCACCCAGCCGGCCACAGTCTCCTTTCCTAAGACTTCCATCAACTGCATATGGAGATGGCTGGCCGTTGACTTGCTGCGCATCTCGACCGTGACGTAGTGTGTACGTGGCACACCCGGACAGGAACTGGGAGTGTCGGTCTTAAGGTGATGTTCCAGATAGAAGAGGGTCTGTGTCTTGCCCGAGCCATACGGGCCCCATACCATGATCTTTGGCACCCCCGGCGCGATGAAAGAGCGTCGCAACTGGCGTTGGAGGCGTTTCTTGATGTCGTCCCGCCCAAAGTAGAAGCGGGCATCGGCAGGATTGATCTGGGGGTCAATGGTGAAGTTGAGGCGATCGTTGAGGCAGAACCAATCCGTGAATTCAGTCATCTTCTCATTCTCCTTTAGGCAGCCCTAGTTAGTAGCCTGGATGGCCTTCACAAGCTGGCTTGTTGAGCGCAAGCCGAAGCTACTCCACTGATACAGATCGTGTATGATGGCTCGCCCGTGTCCTCGCGCAGAGATCATCATACCCAGTTCAATATTGTGACGTAATCCACTCTCGGTCAGATTGCCAGACCCAAAAAGGGCGAAGCTCTCTGTCTCATCTCGGCTCCAAACCAAGTACAACTTGGCATGGATATCGCGATTGTAACGGATCTCAACGAGTGGACACTCTCGCAGCACTTCCACGCCAGCCTGGTGATACGTTTCAGTCGGTTCCCTGGTGACTACATACAGTCGGGTGCCATCGGCTTCTGTCTTCTCGGTGATGGCCTCTAGTTCAAACGGGGTTCCGGCCAGGTCACCGATGAACGGGCTGACGACTACCATCGTCTGCGCCACGGTGCCACCCAGTAGATAGCGCTGAAGGAACCGCTCAACGGGCCGGTCGGTAATCACCTGAGCGTACGGTGGAATGATGCCCTCGACAGGGCTCTCATCGCCGTCCAATGCTCCTTTGGCCTGCACTTCAAGCTCAACTAGCTGCCGGAAGTGGGGATTAGCCAGGATTGCCTCTCGGATTTCGCCAATGGTCATCGGGCGCTTGTCCGTGTCGTAGCGACAGTAGAAGTCGGTACGATTGGTCAGAGTGACCATGTGCGGACGGCGCTCGCTGAAAGGTACATGGAAGACAATGATTCCCTGGTCGAAACCAGTCTCATAGACCCCAACCTCCAGTCCCCCGACACGGTCTCGGACTCCATCTAGACAGGTCTGACGCATCGCCTGAGCGATGGTATGAGGCTCAGGAACTGGTATGAGATCTTCAGCCCGACCGAAATGGTCTTCCCGGATACCTACAATCAGATAGCCTCCGCTGCTATTCGCTAGAGCCGTGACGTCCCGTAGCATCTCGCGTCGATCCTGCGGTCGCCCACTGTACGGTGACTCCTTGTACTCGAGATACGGTCCCTCGGGCACTTGGTTCTCCACGAGCAGGCGGATGTCGTCGAGAGAGATATCTCGCACTGAACGTCCGCCGAAAATCATTGCCTTGTCGAGCTTTCCGATCTAGATCCTGGCAGCAGTGACACTATGCTATGCATTCTACTCTTGGCTCACATTGATGGTTCATATGATCGCAGTCCGGAGGAACCCACATAACCAATGAACTACCGATTCCAGAAGCTGTCTCTTCCCAAACTCTAAGGTTTGGTCGAGAGGGAGGTGCACCAGGTGCTATTATAGGGCATTTGCCCGTGACTGACAAACAGTTGAACCCCATTGGGGGAGACTGATTGCCACGTGACTTGCCGAGCACGGATGGCTCCAGTAGAGGTCGTGTCGTGGGGGCACCATCCTCTTGGGAGTCGAAGTTATCACTCACGATAGGACCAATGACCTGGACCAACCAAGCCTGGACGAGCTGATCTCCTTGCGAGAGGCGGCGAAGCTGAACGGAATGTCCGCCAGCCACCTTCTTCTTCTCGTCGGCCGAGGGGACATCTGGGGCCGAAAGATCGGTCGCGATCGGGTTACTACCGCTCAGCCGGTCCAGAGTACGTGGCTCAGGATCACCGCTCCGGGGCAAAGCCGAAGAAGCCGAGACTGACCTCGAATTCTTGACCAATCGATTGACATTGCAGGTGTTATCACTGATGATTCGACTGAGCTTCGAGACTGCTTCGTTAACTCGATTCGACCGGTCTCTTTCAGATACATTCGCCGGTGGCGGCCGTCCAATCAATCGCGAGAGGAGTTTCGGTCGTGGATGGCGGGAGCGGATGGTAGCGGTTCAGGAGGCGACAGGAACCGCAGACCTGTCGCTTTCAGCGCTTCTAACCCTTCCACGCCAAGAGGTAGTTTCTCGTACAGGTGAGGTCGGCGCGTCTCCCACGAGACACGCCAGCGACCGTCCCGCAGCACCTGGGCCTCCTTTCCCAAGGCGTGGCTGCATTGGCGGTTACCCTCAATCAGGACAGGGTGCCGCGGCGGGCTGGAACTGGGGAAAACCACGTTGCTCTTGAGGCGCTTCGTCCGGTGGGTGACGTGTGTCTCCCACTGCTCTGCTTCTCGGAGGAAGCCCTGACGGATGCCCCACTCGATGTTATACTCATCCACGTCTCCCTTGTCCCTCACCTCGCGCTGTGAGATGAAGATGTAGGTCCTAAAGCCCGAGGGGTATCGGTCCACCGGTGTACCCGGCGTGCAGCGGTAGTTAAATAGGATCTCCCCGTCACCCCAAGCCTGATCCTGCCAGGCGATCACCTTGTCTTGGAGGTAGCGCGCCTTCTCTCGTTTCTTGAAAGTGGCTCTCTTTCCCTCCCGATCCTTCAGCTCAACCGTCGATTCATGCTCGAGCACCTCGTACAGGGCCTTGTAGGAGCGATCCTGAATCGCTTTGTGCAGGACCTTCAAAGCATCGCTCAATACGTCTGACCAAGGCAGCGGGAGTAGAGCAGCTATCAGCTTGTCAGCCAGAGTCTGGCATGCGTTGTCGTCTTCATTGGTCATATGAGAGCAAGAGCTCACTCTGACTATGATCTCATGCTGTGACGCCGTTTGTCAAGCGGTCTCGCTGTCGCTTGCCGAAACGTGGAGGGGCTTCCCCGGCAGTGCGAGTCTCGCGACAGGAAGATGGTTACGGCCCTCGCCGATGCCGTCACTGGCTCACGCAGTTGTGCAGGACGCGAAGCGCAGCTAGAATACAGTTCCCACTGGTCCGGAATGCATATCTCCGAAGAACACGCATTCTGCCAGATGCATACAGAGACCGATTCAGGAGGATTCCATGGCGCTCTCCGATACCCTTGAACGCGGCTACTTCCCGAAGGAGCTTCCGAACCCCTTCGTGACTACTTCCTTCGCTTCGGCTGTGACAGCTCCAGGAGCTGCCTTGCCGGCAAAATTCAATGTGACATTTGGGTCAGGCCGTACGGGAATGCCGAAAGCAAAACCGACCAGGTACTCTCATGCCCGCGGTGGACTACTGAGGCGTCAGCTCTGTCTCCCCAATCCCGTTCTGTACTACCTGCTTTGCCGTGAGATTCACTCTAACTGGGCTGCACTCCAGCCGAATACTGGCGGGACTCCTCTGTCGGCAACCGCTCCGATTCTCGAGCCAACGGGCCGTGCCATCCAGAGCGTCCGACCGCAATCCGCACGCCGTGAGTTGGCTGTCCAAACCCGGATCAACAGTAGGTACATCCTTCGAACCGACATCAGCAGGTTCTACCACTCAATTTACACTCATTCTATCCCCTGGGCACTCCATACAAAGGCTGTAGCCAAAGCCAATCGTGGCATGAGTCTTCTCGGGAATCGCCTCGACTGCCTAGTAAGAAATGGCCAGGACGGTCAGACTGTAGGTATCCCCATTGGGCCCGATGCTTCGTTGGTGATCGCCGAAATCCTCATGCAAAGATGTGACAGAGAACTACTGGCTGCGTGTCCGGGCATCCGCGGTCATCGGTTTATTGATGACTACGAGCTGGGTTTTCGGCATCGCACAGACGCAGAAGATGCCTTCCATCGCTTGGAGAAGATTCTCGGCGACTACGAGTTGGCCCTCAACCTGAGGAAGACCGAGATCATGGAACTCCCATGCGGTCTTGAAGCTCCTTGGGTGAGTCCACTTCGAGCATTTACATTCAGGGGGACCTCGACTGGCCAGCAGGGTGACTTATTTCGGTTCTTCGATCTTGCCTTCGAGCTCCATGGTCAACACCCGGATGATGCAGTGCTGCAATTCGCAGTCGGTCGACTCAGGGATCTGCCAGTTGCTCCCTCGAACTGGGAGCTTTTCCAGCGTCTCTTGCTCGACTGCGCAGCTCCGGAACCAGCTGCACTCCCCTATGTGCTTGAGTCAATCATCAGCCGCGCTAACGCGGGCGCGGCGCCAGCTTTGACTGAGATCCAGCAAGTCATGAACTCGCTCATCATCGATCACTCCGGGCTCGCGCACTCCAGCGAAGTTGCCTGGGCACTATGGGCTTGCTTAGCCCTAGGCATCACCATCTCGGCGGAAGCGGCCGCCGCAGTATCTGAGTGTGAGGACTCGGTCGTAGCGTTGCTAGCACTTCACTGTGAGGCGCAGGGGCAAGTTGGCGCCCCACTGGATCACACCGCTTGGTCGAGCTACATGAATGGAGATAGTCTCTATGAAGATCACTGGCTCTTGGCGTACGAGGCCAATGTAAAGGGCTGGTTGCCATCGCAGGCCGGACGCGATCATGTTTCTGAAGACCCGAGTTTCCAGTTCCTGAAATCAGCAGGCGTGTCCTTCTACGATGTGGCGATGGCGGTTCCAGCGGCACCGGGTGCCCCGGCACCCGTTCCAGTTCCACCAACGCCTCCAAGAGTATATGGTATCTCGCCTTCGTAGGTCGGAAACGAGACCGTTGTTCCACGCAGCCGGTCTTGTGCTATGTACTCCGACACGGAGATCACAAATCGGAGCATCTGAATGCGGTGGGGGAGTCGCCGTCCGCTATCCGGGCGATGTCCTTAACCACCTGTCGGAAATCCATCGTCCGGGTCACCTGGGTTTTCGAAGCCGTTTTAGAGCAAAGAGTACCGGAAAGGGTTACTGGCGCGCGTCAGGAAGCGTGCTGTCGGAATAGGTTGGGGTTGGTTGGGTTTGCCTGAGGCCGTAGACCGCCTCTGATGGCCTCTGACGGGCTTTGGAACTGCTTCTGTTTCCCTCAGCGTGGCGCAGTTGCACAGGACGCCGAGCGCAGACAGAATAGAGGTGTCGCTGAAGTGCCTATCTTCGGGCGAGCGAACCGATTTGAAATAGGTGTACGGGGATGCAGCACACGGTGACCAGCTGCCCTGCGTCTTGATTGCGGTCAACCATAGCCGAACTGGAACGGCGACCGCAACCGGTTGGTCCTTGATTCGAATCCAACTCGGCCCGCCTCTCCATCGTTTTGCGGACCCGGCTGCTCCAGTCGGCCTCCGACGATCCTGGCTGCCTGCGCCACCTCACACACCCACCCAACGCCCTCTTCCGCCGCCCCCTCTCCAAACCTCACCACTGCGACCCGCCGTCGACCTGCCGTCAATCTGCGAACACCTGCGAATATCTGCGTCCAAACCCAAAACGCCTCACATTGCTGGAGGTTCCGACATCGAGAAGCCTAGCGAACTTCAGCATCAACCCCCGCCTCCCCTTCCCCATCAG
>PWVP01000055.1 GCA_003561815.1 Campylobacterota bacterium
TATTAGAGGCGCGGGCGGATTGTTGGCGGGGGCATGAACGAAATTAAGATCACCCAAAAAGAGTTTGAGCTCTTTCGGGACTACATCTACAATGAAGTGGGCATCGCGCTCGCACCGCACAAGATCACGCTGGTGCAAGGCCGCCTCTCTAAGCGGCTGCGGCAGCTAGGGCTCAAGAGCTTTCGTGAGTACTACGACCACATGCTCCACGATCGCACCGGCGAGGAGCTTTTTCAGCTTATCAACGCCATCTCCACCAATGTCACCACCTTCTTTCGTGAGAGCAGCCAGTGGGAGTTTTTAGAGGAGAACCTGCCCGCCCTTTTGGCGCGCAAAAAAGAGAAGCGGCTACGGATCTGGTCAGCCGCCTGCTCCAGCGGTGAGGAGCCCTACTCTATCATGATGTTTCTGCGCGATCATCTGCGCGACTTTAGCCAGTGGGACATCAGGCTGCTCGCCACCGACATCTCTAAAAAGGTGCTCAAAAAGGCGATCGAGGGGGTGTATGAGGAGAAGGATGTGGCCAACATGCCCAAAACCTTTCTGAGCAACCACTTCCAGCCGATCGAGGAGGCTGGACGCAAACGCTACGCCATCAAGCCCGAACTCAAGCGCGCCGTACTCTTTCGGATGTTCAATCTGGTCAACGATCCGTTTACGATCTTTAAAAACCGGTTTGATATTATATTCTGTCGTAATGTGATGATATACTTTGACAGCGAGACGCAGCGGGAGCTGGTGGGTAACTTCCACTCGGTTCTGGCCGATGGTGGCTGGCTCTTTGTGGGCCACTCCGAGTCGCTCACACGGAATAAAGAGCAGTTTAAGCTCATTCGCCCCTCAATCTATCAGAAGATCTAAAGGAGACCGGTTATGCCATCCAATATAGAACAACTCTCCGATCAGGAGCTGCTAGGCGAGATCTCGCGCCGCTTTGAAGAGAAGGCCGCCTCCATTAAAGAGATGGAGTTTATGACCAAAAAGCTTCTGGAGCTCAATGAGCGCACCAAGCAGACCGAGTCGATCAAGAGCCAGTTTCTCTCGCTGATTAAGAACGAGTTTAACAACCCCATCTCCTCTCTGCTAAACCTGGCCAATATGCTAACGGCCAAAAAGCATCCCGATAAGTTTGATCAGATGTCCTCCATGATGCACATGGAGCTGCTCAGGCTCGACTTTCAGCTAAAAAACATCTTCTCGGCCACCGAGATCGAGGCGGGCGAGATCGGCAATGACTTTAGCACCATCAACTTCAAAAGCGTCTACGAGGATGTGCTGGCGAGCTTTAAGTATCTCATCACAGAGAAGAACCTCACCGTGGTGCTCGATCGCTGCGAGGATGAGGGGTTTGTCAGCGATGCGCACAAGATCTATATGATCTTGCTCAACCTGGTCTCCAACGCCTGTGAGTTCTCCTACCCTGATGCCAAAGTGGGTGTCAGTCTCAAGCAGATCGACGGCGGTTACCGCATCAGCGTGGAGGATACCGGCGAGGGGGTCGATGTCAAGTACACCAACGAGATCTACAACCGCTTTACCAAGTTCAGCAGCGGCAAAACCCGCGCCCATGCCGGGCTGGGGCTGGGGCTGAGTGTCGCCCGCGGTCTGGCCGAGGCGCTTGATGGGCAGATCTTTATGGAGAGTCAGGAGGGGTATACCCTCTTTTGTGTCGATCTGCCCAAGGTGGATGCCGAGGCGGCAGGGGCGAGTGACGGGGGTAATGAGTTCCTGTTTGATGACTTTGGCGCCGATGATGCCGTAGAGCTGTAGGTGGGGAATGTACACACGGAAGTTTATTCATGTGGGGGAGATCTTCGTCGGTGCTAAACCGACCGAGATTGTAACGGTACTGGGATCCTGCGTGGCGGTCTGTCTCTATGATCGCACCGAGCAGGTGGGGGCCATGAATCACTACCTTCTTCCGCTCTGGAACGGAAACGGGCTTCAGAGCCCGAAGTTTGGCAACATCTCTATCCCGAAGATGATCGAGAACATGGTCAATATCGGCTGCAACACCCACAATATCGAAGCCAAACTCTTCGGGGGGGCCAATATCAACCAGACCAACATCGAGAACATGATGATCGGCAAAAAGAACATCATCATCGCCAAAGAGATCCTTAAAGAGCACCGCATCAAGATTATCGCCGAGGATACCGGCGGCACTAAAGGGCGGCGCATCCTGATGCGAAGTGATAGCGGCAAAATCCTGCTGCGCTACACAGGAGAGATCAATGGCCATTAAAGTTCTAATCGTCGATGATAGCGCCACCGCACGGGCGGTGATCAAAGAGATTCTGACCAAGGTGCCCGATATCGAGGTGGTCGGGGTCGCACCCGATGCCTATGTGGCGCGAGATAAGGTGGTGCAGCTGCGGCCGGATGTGATCTGTCTGGATGTGGAGATGCCGCGAATGGACGGGATCACCTTTCTACGCAAGCTGATGCAGCACATGCCCACGCCGGTGGTTATGGTCTCCTCGCTGACCCGCCAGGGCGCACAGGTGACGCTGGATGCGCTCGCAGCGGGCGCGGTCGACTTCGTCACCAAGCCCCACTCCTATATCTATGACGGTGGCGCTGAGATTGAGAAGGAGCTTGTCGAGAAGGTGCGCACCGCCGCACGGGCCAACATATCTAAGCGCACCCCCATCACCAGCAGCGCCAAACCGGTCAGCTTTACTGCACTGGCTGAGACCACCCAGAAGGTGATCGCCATCGGTGCCTCTACCGGCGGTACGGAGGCGCTTAAAGAGGTGCTCACCCGCATGCCCCAAAACTGCCCCGGCATCGTCATCGTGCAGCATATGCCCGCTAGCTTTACCGGACCCTTCGCCGCGCGGCTGGACACCCTCTGTAGCATCGATGTCAAAGAGGCCAAAAGCGGCGATAGTGTCAGTATCGGTCAGGCGCTTATCGCACCGGGCGACTGCCATATGGTGCTGCGCCGCAGCGGTGCGCGCTACTATGTGGAGACCGGCGGAGGCGAGAAGGTCTCCGGCCACAAGCCCAGCGTCGATGTGCTCTTTAACTCTGTGGCCAAAAACGCCGGCGCCAACGCCGTCGGGGCCATCCTGACCGGCATGGGGGCCGATGGCGCCAAGGGGCTTTTGCATATGCGCAACAACGGGGGGCGCACCATCGCCCAGGATGAGAAGAGCTGTGTGGTCTTCGGGATGCCCAAGGTGGCCATCGAGCTCGGAGGCGCTGAGCGGGTTGTGCCGCTAGAGCATATCCCCAGCACCGCCTTAAAATTTATCACCGAAATGACGCGCTAAATTAATTCATCCATAAGCATCCAGCCGCTATAATTCTGCTTCCTTTTGGCAGGGTAGCTCAGTTGGTAAGAGCGCAGGATTCATAACCCTGAGGTCGGGAGTTCGAGTCTCCCCTCTGCTACCATCTAACGAAGCCTCTCTCGAATCGCACAAAACTCTTCAAAGTTATCTAAAAAGTAGTCGGTTAATTCTGGATCAAAATGGCGTCCGCGCTCTTTTTCAAATAGCGCGCGAATCTCATCGGTCGGCCAGGCGCTCTTGTACACCCGATCGAAGCTGAGCGCATCAAACACATCCGCAATCGCCACAATACGGCCATAGATATGTATCTCCTCGCCCGCGAGCCCTCTGGGGTAGCCCGTGCCATCATACCGCTCGTGATGCTCCACGGCGACAGTAGCAGCGGCTCTGAGTATCGCACGCTCTGAGCCTTTGAGCATTTCATAGCCAAGAAAAGCGTGGCTATGCGCTCGTCTCCATCGCCATCACAATCCTGATCTATCCCATCTTTGGCCACTGGGTATGGCACGATGAGGGGTGGCTTGCACAGATGGGTTTTTATGACTTTGCTGGTAGCACCGTTGTGCACCTGATTGGTGGGGCGGTAGGACTGGTTGGGACCATTATGCTAGGCGCGCGGCACGGCCGGTTTGATGCGCGCGGTCAGGCGATCGAGATTCCTAACTTCAACCTCACGCTGGTCACCCTTGGGGTATTTCTGCTCTGGTTTGGATGGTTTGGCTTTAATGGCGGCAGCGTGTTGGCGGCCGATGGAACAGTGGCCGTGGTGATCCTAAACACCATTTTGGGTGCTGCTGCAGGTGGTGTGGGCGCATTTTTAATCTCCATCTGGCAGACCCGACTCATCTCGGTTGGTCGCACGCTCAACGGGGTACTTGGCGGACTGGTGGCCATTACGGCCAGTGCAGATTTAATCACCCCTGGCGCAGCCATCTTGCTGGGGCTGGGCGGTGGCGCAGTGGTCTATTTTGGCGAACTGCTGCTGCTGCGCTTTAGGGTGGATGATCCGGTGGGCGCCGTCTCGGTTCACGGCATGAGTGGGGCGTTTGGCACCATCTTTTATGTCCTCCTCGTCCCTGCCGAACTTCTTCCCACGGGAGCCACCCTTTCGCAGCTGGGCGTTCAGATCGCTGGTGTGATCTCGGCCATCCTATGGGCTACACTACTGGCTATTGTTGTGTTTGGGCTTATTAAGCGCTTTGGCACTCTTCGCGTACCCTTGGAGCATGAGATCCTGGGGCTGAATGTCGCCGAACATGGTGTGCGCATGACATGGGTGGACACCATCAACACGATCGAGAAAATCGTCGATCAGGGAAACTACTCGCAGCGTGTGGAGGCCGAACAGGGTACAGAGGCTGGGGATGTGGCCGCCTCTTTCAATACGCTCCTAGACGATCTCGAGTCTAAGATCGGCGTGCTCAACCGTATCAGCCAGGGGGATTTGAGTGTGGCACCCCCGCAGCCTAAGAGCGATCACGATCTTCTCAGCATAAGCATCGACCAGATGGTGCACAACCTGCGCAATCTGATCGGATCGGTAGAGGAGAAGAACCGCCAACTCAAAACCCTCAACGAAAGTCTGGAGCAGCGGGTGAGTCTGCGTACCGAAGAGCTGGCGGAAAAAAACCGAGCGCTCGAAGATCTGCTCGAGCAGGTCCAGGCCACCCAAAATCAACTGATCGAGTCTGAAAAGATGGCGGCGCTAGGAAGCTTGGTAGCAGGGGTCTCCCACGAAATCAATACACCGGTCGGAGTGGCCGTCACAGCCTCTAGCCACCTCGATCAAAAACTTCACGAGTTGATTGCGCGCTATGAAGCCAGCACGATGAAGAAGTCCGATCTTGAGAAATTTATCTCTACCGCTAAAGAGAGTTGCCAGATTCTGCAAACCAACCTCGCCCGAGCGGCGGAGCTGATACAGAGCTTTAAGCGGGTGGCGGTCGATCAGAGCGTAGACCAGGTACAAGAGATTCCTGTTCGACGCTACATAGAGGAGACACTCCTGAGCCTCAGGCCACAGTTTAAAAGCCGACCGATCGAGGTGGCACTTGAGTGCCCGCAAGACCTAAGCCTCACCGTTCAGACCGGGCCATTCTCGCAGGTGCTCACCAATTTGATCATCAACGCTCTGACGCACGCTTTTGATGAGACCGATCGTGGCCAGATCGCCATCAAAGTCACCCCGAAAGACAGCCAGATCGAGATGAGCTTTAGCGATACAGGCAAAGGGATTACCCAAGAGCACCTTGGTCGTATCTTTGAGCCATTTTTTACCACCAAGCGGGGCCAAGGGGGAACCGGCCTAGGATTGCACATTCTCTACAACATTATCACCGCCCAGCTCAACGGAACCATTGAGGTAGAGAGTCGCGTCGGCCAAGGCACAACCTTCCTGATTACCCTGCCTAGAGCCTAACGCGCAATGGCTTTGTCGCCACTCTTTAGCGCCTTAATCCGGCGGTAGCTCTCTTCGATCTGCTGCGGTTTAAGCCGTCCGGCAGCGATCGCCTCCTTTACGATGCGCTGCACCCTGTGCGGGATCTCCGGGTCGGGATCGAAGTAGTTGGAGAAGATGAGCAGATCGTTGCCCGCCTCGATGGCGTGAAGCACCGTCTCCTCAAAGTCGAAATAGTTGGCGATCGCCCCCATCTGCAGATCGTCACTAATCACCACCCCCTCAAACCCCATGCTGCGCAGGCGGTCGATATGGCGCACAGAGAGGCTGGCTGGCAGAGTGTCGATGCGGCGATCGACCACATGGGCTATCATCACCGAATCGACCTGATTGCGTTTGAGCAGCTTGCGGTAGGGCTCTAGCTCTACGGCGCGAAAACTTTTCGTCACATCGGTCAGCCCCAGGTGGCTATCCTCCCCTGCACTCCCGTGGCCGGGAAAGTGCTTCAGGCTGCTCCTGACGCCGCAATCGCGGTGAGCCTCAATCGCGGCACCGGCGTACTCAACGACCGTCTCCAGATGATCGCCATAGCTGCGCCCCAGCGCCCCGATGGCCGGTGAGTCGGGGTTGAGGTTGAGATCGACAACCGGCGCGAAGTTAAAATCAAAACCAAACGCCCGCAGTTCACACGCCATCTGATAGTAGTGATCATACGCCTCCTGCGCACTTAGCGTGGCGGCCACCTCAGAGGCTGCCAGATAGTCACTAAAGCCCTTTGAGGCCCTTAGGCGCTGCACGCGGCCCCCCTCTTGATCAAGTGCCACCCAGAGTGCGCGCGCCTGGCCTGGCTGCCTCAAAGCCGCGACAAGCCTGCCGGTCTGATCGGGATTTTCGATATTGTAGCCATAGAGGATCACGCCCCCCACCAGCCCCGATTCGATCTGCTCGCGAAGCTGTAGCGGCCACGGCTCATCGGCCATCGTGCCGTGAAAACCCACCATCACCATCTGACCGAGCATCTCCTCTAGTGAAACGGGTGCGCTTTTGTCCTCTTTGGCCGCGGCCAGAACCGAAAAGAGCAGCACCAAAGCCGCCAGAAAAACGGCCAATCGTTGCACTAGAGCCGCTCCCACACCGTCTGACCGGGCAGATCCATCAAAGCGATCCCTTGAGCGGTCAACGCCTTGCGAATCGCATCGGCCCGATCGAAATCTTTGGCCGCTTTGGCCGCCTTTCGCTCCGCGATGAGCTGCTCAATCTGCTCGCGATCGGCGCGGCTGACCCCCCACTGAAACCACTCAAAGGGATCGGCTAGAGCCACCCCTAAAAGCTCGCCAATCAACGCAAGATTGCCCGCCAAGGCCGCCTTAGTCCCCTTATCGGGCTTGCCCACCAGAAGCTCATTGGCCCGGTGGACCATCTCATCGATTACCGCCAGGGCTTTAGAGGTGTTGAGATCATCGCCCATTGCCCCTAAAAGCGCCTTTTTAAAGGCCGCCTCCGGTGCCGCCACCTTCAGCCCAAAGAGCTGCTTTTTAAGGCGATAGAGACGATCGAGCCGCTTGCGCGAAGCGAGCAGATCGCTATCACAAAAGTGCAGCGGCGCACGGTAGTGGACACTCATCAGATAAAACCGCAGCGCCTCCGCCGGCCAGTGGGTCAGCGCCTCATGGATAAAGAAGCTGTTTCCCAGACTTTTGCTCATCTTCTCGCCACCGATTCGCACGAAGCCGTTGTGCATCCAGTATTTGGCAATCTCGCCACCGTAGCCGCAGCGGCTCTGGGCCGCCTCGTTCTCATGGTGCGGGAAGAAGAGATCCGCACCACCCGCGTGGATATCGCAGGCGTAGTTCGCACCCGGCTCGTACAGATGGGTCTGCAGCATCGCTGAGCACTCCAGGTGCCAACCAGGCCGCCCCGGCCCAAAGGGGCTCTCGAAAAAGACCCGCTCATCGGCGGTGACCGCTTTCCAGAGGACAAAATCGCGGCTATTTCGCTTCGAGCCGCTCTCTACCCGGCTAAGGGTCTCATCCTGCGCCTCCTTGGAGAGGGTGCCATAACGCGGATCGCTGGCGGTATCGAAGTAGACATCGCCGTTTTCAACCCGGTAGGCGTGGTTTTTCTCCAGCAGCGCCTCGATTAGCGCCACCATCTGCGGGATGTGGGCCGTCGCCTTTGGCTCCAGATCCGGCGTGGCGACATTGAGCGCCGCCATATCGCGGTGGTACGCCTCAGTGTAACGCGCGGCGATCGCCTCCAGGCTCTCCTTCGTGCGCTCCATCTTCTGCAGAATCTTATCATCCACATCGGTGATGTTTCGCACGAAGCGCACCTCAAAGCCGTGCATCTGCAGGGTGCGTCTGAGCAGATCGAAGCTGATTGCACTGCGCGCATGGCCCAGATGGGCTTCATCATACACCGTCGGGCCGCAGAGATAGAGCCGGGCCCTTTTCTCAAACTCCGGCTTAAAGGGCACCTTTTTTCGCTCTTTAGAGTCGTAGATCACCATAAGAAGAGTCCTTTATCTAAATAGTCGTGCACGCGCTTAAAGGGCTAAAAAAGGGTGTCATAACCCACCGCCGCCTTAAAGAGCGTGATCAGCGCCCCCTCGATCACCAAAACGCCGGCCAAAAGCAGCAACCATTTTAAGCGGATCATACCCCAAAACTGCTGCCAACCAAAGGCGTTCAGGCTCAAAACCAGCAGCACCACCCCTCCGATCGAGCTGGCCAGCGCCAAACCCTGCGCCCCCATCGGTCCAATCAGCGCTAAAGAGAAGATCACATTGACCCCCAGCGACCAGCCGGCAATCTTGGCCGCGCGCGCCTGCTGGTGGTGCGAATAGAGCCAGAGCGAGAAGATCCGCGCCAACCCGAAGGGCACAAGCCCCACCATGTACCAAAACAGCACCCCGCCGCTCACAAGCGTATCGGCCCGCTCAAAGGCCCCCCGCTCAAAGAGCAGCCAGATGATCCCTTCGCTAAGCATCATCCCCCCCACCATCGCACCGCTGAGCAAAAAGAGCAGCAGCCAGAAGCTCCGCTCTAAAAAGGCGAGCGCCTGTGCGCGCTCTTTTTGGGCGATGGCTCTTGCGATCACCGGAAAGAGCGCCATCGAGACAGCGATGGCAAAGAGCGCGAGAGGGAGCTGAAAGATGCGGTTGGCGTAGTAGAGATAGCTGATGCTTCCGGCCACCAGAAAGGAGGCGAGCACCGTATCGACAAAGGCGGAGATGTGGATGGTGGAGGCGCCAAACATCGCCGGAATGAAGCTTTTGCGAAAACGGTCGGTATCCTCACGGGTGTCGCGCTTTTTCTTGATGCCGCCGATTAGAAGGGGCCAGAGCCGCAGACGCCGCACGGCCATGATGTGGATCAACACCTGCAGCGCGCCGCCAACAAGCACCGCATAGCTCAGCGCATAGACAATCTCCGCCGCCTCACGATCGCGGGCTAAAAGCAGTGCGGCAATCATCGTAAGATTCAGAAGCGATGTCGAGAAGACGGGTACAGCAAAGTGTTTGCGATACTGCAAAAGCGCCGCTAAAAAGGTAGCAACAAAGATAAAGTTCAGATAGTAGAAGTTGATCGCCACCAGCGGCGCGGCCAGCTCACGGGTGGAGGCGTCAAACCCCCAGGCGATCGCAGCGGTGGTCGCCTCGGCAAAGAGGGTTACCACCAAAGAGAGCAGCGCGATAATCGCCAGCAGCGTCAAAAACACCTGCATCGCAAAACGCCCCTTAAACCGCGCAGCAGCAAAGCCGGGCATAAAGGCTTGCGAGAAGGCCCCTTCGGCAAAAATGTGGCGCAGCATGTTGGGAAGCTTAAAGGCGACAAAGAAGATATCGGTGTAGATATTAGCGCCCAAAATCGAAGCTGTGGTAAAATCGCGGGCAAAGCCAGTTATTCTGGATGCGAGTATCCCAGCTGAGTTTGTAAAGAATCCTTTAATTCGCAGCAAACAGCTCAACCTTAGGAGAGAAGTGGGGATGCTCTTGGGTTGTGATTGTACCAAATAAGGGGTTGGAAACAGGATGAAGAACCGCTATGGGGCTTTTTGATTTAATCGGCGATGAGCAGAAGCCAAGGCCGAAGATCCGAGGCTTGACCGGCAGTATCGTCAAACAGACCGATAATGTGCCCGCCACCCTTAAAGAGATCGCCAGAGATCACAGCACCCGCCCGGAGACGATCGACTTCGTGATACACAGCACCCTCAGCGAGATCAAGCTGCCCGGCAGCGAGGGGTGGGAGGAGATCACCCCCTCCATCATGGGCAAACTCAACGACAAAGCGTTTCTTCTTGAGCCCGAGCTCCTCTTTCGTCAGGTGCACCATCTGACCTTCCGCCCCCGCCCTAAGACGATGGAGTTTGAGCTATCGGTAGAACTCAAGGCCGATCGGCACCGATCCCGCGCAGCGGCGGTGATCAAACCCGACTCCAAGGTGCGGGAGTTTTCCAACCTGCGGGAGTTTATCGAGGATGAGCTCAACAAGATCAAGTTGCGCTATGGGATGCTCATCGGATTGCGCGAAGGGAGTATGCGCACCGACATCACCCACCTGAGCAACAAAATCCGGGTGCACAACAAAGTCCCCGAGCCGATCACCGTCAGGCTTTGTGACTGGCTCGCGCCGATCGAACCGATCGACGATCGGCTGATTTTGCACTACAAAGAGAACGCCAAACGCAAAGAGGCCGAAGCGGCCGAAAAGAGCGGCCAAACAGCCCGAAAGCCCGATCGGGTCGATTACGCCGATCGCGGATTTGTCCAGGCGGTTGAGGAGGGGGATCTGCTCGCTGAGTATATCAAACCCAAAGATGGGCGTGCCGGACGGGATTTTCGGGGCAACTTCCTGCCGATGCGTGAAGCGCGGCTGCAGTATGGGCCGGTGGACTTCCCGGACGCCGAAACCATCCGCACCGAAGAGGATGAGGGCAGCATCCGCTACTTCGCCAAACGGCGGGGGTATGTCGCCTTGCAGGATGGGCATCTGAGTGTCGGCGATACGCTGGAGGTTGATAGCCTCGACTTTAAACACACCGGCAATATCACCGCCGGACTGGATAAAGATGTCAAGATCGCTGTGCGGGGCAAGGATGCCAACGAAGATCACATCGGCCCCAACACAAAGGTCGAGGTGACCGAGCTGGATCTCACCGGAAGCGTCGCCAACGGTGCCGTGGTCAAAGCGGTCCGGCTTTCTATCGAAGGCCAGACCCACAGCACCAGCCGCATCAGCGCCACCGAATCGGCCAGGATCGCCGTGCATCGCGGGTGGCTGGAGACCCGTCACGCCGAGATTGACCGGCTCGAGCATGGACGGGTGAGTGCTGATGAGGTGGTTGTCGATCGCGTCATGGGGGGCACCATCGCCGCACGCCGCATCACAGTGGGCACGCTCCACTCCCACGCCAATCTTATCGCCAGTGAGCAGATTGTGATTAAACAGCTTGCCGGAGGGGAGAACCGGCTCTATATCGAAGCGGCCGCAGCCAAGGGGGATAAGGCGGAGTATAAAGCGCTCATCGAGGAGAACAAAGAGCTTAAAGCCAAACACGAGGAGGTCGATCGCAAATACCGGGCCAAACATGCGATGATCAAGCGCAACAAGCCCCAGGCCGACGATCTCAAGAGTCGAATCGATGCCGATCGCAAAGCGGGCCGCACGCCGCCTAGCGCCTTTATTGAGCGCTACCGCAACTTTCTTGAGGAGCTCAAAAACGCCAAATATCTCCATGCGCAGCTTAAAGAGACCGAAGAGGCGCTAGGGGCCAACGAAGATCGCATCACCCTACTCCAGGACGGCATCCTCAAGGCGGCCATTATCAATAAAGACATCTGGCGAAACTACAACGAGATCCGTTTTCGCACCATCAACCCCCCTAAGGAGATCCTCTATGTGCCACCGGAGAACGCCAAGCTCACCCAGATCAAGCTGGAGCTCTCCGGCCACGACGACTACGCCATTCGGGCGTTTGAGTAGGGGGCGGGTATGATTAGCGGTATCGAAGGGGAGCTGCTGGCCAAGGAGCCCGATAGCTGTGAGTTGCTCACCGCTGGCGGGGTGATCTACCGGCTCTATATCAGCCTCAACACCTTCTCGGCACTGGGCGAAGGGCGCACCCGGCTGCACACCGCCTTAGTGGTGCGCGAAGATGCGCTGACGCTCTATGGCTTTAAAACCCCCCAGGAGCGTGCGCTCTTTGAGATGCTCTTAAAGGTGAGTGGTGTGGGGCCTAAAAGTGCGCTGGCGGTCTGCTCGACCTTTACCCCCGAGGGTTTTGCCCGGGCAATTGCCGATCGCAGCGAGGCGCAGCTGGTGAAGGTGCCCGGCATCGGCAAAAAGAGCGCGGGGCTGATTCTGGTGCAGCTATCAGGCAGCATCGATGCGATCGCCTCAGCGGGCTTAAGCGGTGATCACCACCGTGAAGCGGCCAGCGCGCTGGAGAATCTGGGCTTTAAGCCCGCTGAGATCGCCAAGGTGCTTGGCCGCTGCAGCGCCACCGATACCGCCAGCCTCATCAAAGAGGCGCTTAAACTCTTTCAGAAGTGAGCCAAATGGAGAAGATTATTCTTTTTGGTGGCGCCAGCCACGAGCACGAGATCAGCATCGTCAGCGCTATCGCGCTTAAAAAGGTGCTCTCACAACCGCTTCGCTTTATCTTTATCGCCGCCGATCGCCGCTTCTGGCTGATTGCGCCTGAACAGATGCGCGCTGAGTTTTTTGCCCGCCACGACTATAAAAAGTGTCCGCAGCTCTATCCGGTACGCGGCGGGTTTGAGCAGCGCCGCTGGCTGGGCACCACCAGAATCGAGGGGGTGGCGATCAATCTCGTCCACGGTGCCGATGGGGAGGATGGGCATCTGGCCGGATTACTGGCGTTTTTAGAGATCCCCTTTATCGGGCCGCGACTGGAGGCCTCCATCATGAGCTTTAATAAAGCCTACACTAAAGCCCTGGCCCAGCAGGCGGGCGTGAAGGCGCTTGAGAGCGAGGTGATTGTCCGCGGCCAGCAACCGAGCTTCGATTTTCCCATCATCCTAAAGCCTCTACGGCTGGGAAGCTCGATCGGCGTGGGTGTCGCCGAGGATGCACAGGCGCTGGAGTATGCGCTGGATGTCGCCTTTGAGTTTGACGATCAGGTGCTCATAGAGCCCTTTGTTAAGGGGGTCCAGGAGCTCAACCTGGCTGGATGCCACACCCAAGAGGGGTGGCAGCTCTCCATCATCGAGGAGCCGGCTAAAGCAGAGCTGCTCGATTTTGACCAGAAGTATCTCGACTTTGCCCGCACCCAATCACAGCAGGAGGCGCCTCTTTCTGAGCCGCTAAAGGAGGCGGTGCGTGAGGCGTTTAAGCGGATTTATCGCTGTGGTTTTGAGGGGGCGCTGATTCGGTGTGACTTTTTTATTATCGATGAGACGGTCTATCTTAATGAGGTCAACCCCATCCCCGGCAGCCTCTCAAACTACCTCTTTGACGGGTTTGAGACGGTGCTCGAACGCCTTAGCCACTCACTGCCCAAGCCGCGATCGATCCAGGTGGACTACCGCTATATCCACTCCATCCGATCCGCCAAGGGTAAGGCATGATGCGCGATCTGCTGCGTCCGGTTTTAAGCGATCACCCTGAAGCGCTTCTGCTCACCGGAGCGTTTGAGGCTACGCTACACTTTAGAGAGGCTACCCTGACACTAAGCCGCCGTGAGGCGTTTTTAACCCTTAGCGGCCCGGATGAGCAGGGTAGAGCCTTGAGGATCCGCTACTGCCTGGATCGCAACTGGTTGCCGCTGATGCACTCTTTGGAGAGTGATGAGAGCTGCTGCGATGAGGACGATCTCTGGGAGCAGAGCGATCTGGCCTATGTGCTTGAGGCCGATTGTGCCTGGGCGGCGTGGCTTAAGCAGCAGCTGCCTGTCAAAGTCGAAGTGGTTCATGGCCGTTAAAAGCCTGCAGACCCCCTTGGGATCGTTTCGCATCGGCTACGCCCTAGAGGGCGACCCGCAGGGGGCCAAGGTGCTCTTTTTGCACGGATGGGGAGCCAGTCGCCACCTGATGAGGCAGGCCTTTGGCCCCCACTGCGCCGCGGTGCACGCGCTCTATCTCGACCTGCCCGGCTTTGGCGGCAGCTCCGAGCCAAAACAGGCGATGGATAGCGGCGAGTACACCGAGGTGGTGCGCCTCTTTTTGGAGGCGGCGGGGTTTGTGCCGGATGTGATTGTGGGTCACTCCTTTGGCGGCAAGATAGCCACCCGCCTGGATCCGCCCCTGCTGGTGCTGCTCTCCTCAGCGGGCATTCCCAAACCCAAAAGCCTCTCTGTGCGGCTTAAAATTGCTCTGGCCAAATGGCTTCGCCCCCTCAAAAGCCAAACGATCCGGCGACTGCTGATGACACAAGATGCCCACGGGCAGTCGGAGGTGATGTATGCCACGCTTAAACGGGTGGTGGATGAGGCGTACCACCCCTACTTTCAAGCGCGAGAAAAAGAGACGCTGATTTTTTGGGGGCGCGAGGATGAGGCCACACCGCTCTTTTGTGGCGAGATCATCCACCGACTCATCAAAAAAAGCCGGTGGCAGGTGCTAAAAGGGGATCACTTCTTCTTTATGCAGCACGGCGAGGCCATTATGGCCGCCGTCACAGCCGCCCTTGAAGAGCGATCTTAGAAGGTGCGCTTGAGAATCGACTCAATACGCAAAATCGAGACGATCCGATCCTCGCGCTGACCCACACCGTAGATGTGGTTATCCTCCTCACCCAGGCTCTCCGGTGCGGAGCCGATATCGGACTCTTTAAGCCGGATCGCTTCGGTGAGCTTATCGATCACAAACCCGCTTCTTTGGTTTTTGTTTTTGATCACGATAAAGCGGGTGTCGTCGTTATAGGCGCTCTTCTCGCGGCTAAACTTCAAGCGCAGATCGATCAGCGGAATCACGGTGCCGCGTAGGTTAAAGACCCCCACCACATAGTCGGGTGTTGAGGGGACGCGGGTGGTCTCGATCGGCTTAATAATCTCCTGAATAGAGAGGATCGGCACCGCGAACTCCTCCTCATCGACCATAAAGCAGACGAGCTGGACGATCCCCTCCTCTTTGTCCGGCTTATCCTGCTTCTCTTTCTGCTGCTGCTGATTCTGTAGTACCTGCTGGAGTTGCTCACTCATGCCGACATCTCCATGTTGAAGTTGATGTTTCGTTTGACCACATTCATCAGATACTCCGGGCTGTAGGGTTTGGTGATATACTCGGTCATCCCCACCTCGACCCCGCGCATCCGATCGGTTTTGCTCGTGCGGCTGGTCACGGCGATCAGCGGTAGAGCTTTAAAGCGGCTATATTTTCGGATCTCGCTGGCCAGCGAGTAGCCGTCCATGCGCGGCATCTCAATATCGATCAGGCAGGCATCAAACTCATGCTCGCCCGACTTGATGATGTTGAGCGCCTCCACCCCATCGCTCGCCTCTATGAGCGTCACCCCCAGCGGGCTGATGGATTGACGCATAATGGTGCGATCGGTTTTGGAGTCATCGACCACCAGGATCTTGTAGTCACTCGGCTCGCTCTTGGCTTTGGATTTACGCTGCTTTTGCTGCGTCACCGGCGCTTTGGTCTTTTTGGCCATCTGCATCAGCGCGGCCACATCGACAATCAGTGTGACGCGGCCATCGCCACGGATAGTCGCACCAGCAACCCCCTCGATCCCCTGCAGATACTCGCCAAGCGACTTGATCACAATCTCCTCTTGGCCCACCAGCGTGTCGACGATAAGACCCAGCTTCGACTCGGCTAGGCCCAGCACCACCACATAGGTGTGCTCGCCACCCTCTATCACCTGCTCGACACCGAAGATGTCTGAGAGCTTCACCAGCGGCAGCACCTCATCGCGCAAGCGCATCACCGATCGCCCCTCGACGCTAAAGATCTCCTCTTCGCTAATGCGCACCGTCTCCAGAACCGAGCTGAGCGGAATAGCGTAGAACTCCTCCTGCGCGCCCACCATCAGCGACTGGATAATCGCCAGTGTCAAGGGGATTTTGAGCTTAATCACGGTGCCTTTGCCCAGCTCAGAGTCCACCTCGATAATGCCGTTGAGCTTCTCGATGTTGGTCTTGACCACATCCATCCCCACGCCGCGCCCGGAGACATTGGTCACCTTGGCCGCCGTCGAGAAGCCCGCTCTAAAGATCAGCGCAAACGCCTCTTTATCGCTCATGGCATCCGCCTCTTTTTCGCTGATGACCCCCTTCTCGAGCGCTTTGGACTTGAGCACATCGGCATCCAGACCCTTACCGTCATCGGCGATCTCAATCACAATGCTGTTGCCCTCATTGTAGGCTTTGAGGTTGACGATACCGGTCTCGCCTTTGCCCGCCGCGATCCGATCCTCGGTCGACTCCACGCCGTGATCAGCGGAGTTTCGGATGATGTGCACCAGCGGATCGCCAATCACCTCGACGATCGACTTATCCAGCTCGGTCTCCTCACCGCTGATTTTAAGCTCGATCTTTTTGCCCAGCTCGCGGGCGAGATCGCGGATCATGCGGGGGAATTTGTTAAACACCTTACCGATGGCGAGCATCCGGGTTTTCATCACCGCCGTCTGCAGATCGGTGGTCACCATCGAAACGGAGCTGACCACCTGATTGAGCTCTTCGAGAAACTGCTCCCCCTCATAGCGCTCTTCCACATCGTCGTAAATCTTCAAGAGGCGGTTTTTGCCCAGCACCAGCTCACCGATCAGATTCATCAGGTGATCGAGGCGATTCACATCGACGCGGATGGTCTGCTCGACCACATTCATCTCCGCGGGAGCAGCTTTGGCGGCCGGTTTAGCCGCAGGCTTGGCAGCCGGCTTAGGGGCCGGTTTGGGTGCCGCGGGCTTAGGGGCCTCCTGGGCTTTAGGGGCTTGAGCAGCCGGCTCTGGCTTCGCCTCGGCGGCGGGCTTAGGCTCAGCAGGGGGTTTGGGGGGCTCTGGCACACTCTCGCCAGCGGCGATCTTCTCCTCGCGGCGGCGCTTATCCTCCTCCTGGCGCACCTTCAAAAGCCGCTCAATCTCCGCTTCGACCTCATCATCGCTCATCTTGGAGTAGTCCACCTCCGGCTCGTCAGCGAGGGGGTTCTCAGGCGCGGGCGTAGAGGCGGGCTTGGACTCAGCAGGTGCCTGAGCCGCAGGGGCTTCGGCCGCTTCGGGATCTTCGCCTTTGCTCACCGCATCGAGCTTGGTGACAATCCCTTCGATATCCATGCCGTGATCCTGATCGTTGCCGGTATCACGAATCTTGACCAGCAGCGCTTTCATCATATCGATCGACTCGAGTACCACATCCATAATCGCCTGATCGATGGTGATCTCACCCTTACGGGCCAGATTGAGCACATCCTCCATATGGTGGGTCAGGTGGGTCAGGACATCAAAGTTCAAAAACGATGAGGAGCCTTTAATCGTATGGGCCACCCGAAAGATGCCGTTGAGCAGATCGAGATCATCGGGCCGGGCCTCCAGCTCGACGAGATCCTGATCGAGCTGCTCGATCATCTCAAAGGCTTCAACCAGAAAATCCTGTGTTAACTCCTGAAGTTCATCCATGCGGTGCCCCTAGTTCTTGATATGGCTTTTGATCACCCGAGCAATCTCGGGCACAAACATATTGGCGTCAAATTTCACCAGATACCCCTCACCCCCTGCATCGCGTCCACGACTGCCGCTGAGCTGGTCGCTGATGGAGGAGTTAAAGACGATCGGAATGCTCTTAAAGCGGGGGTCATCCTTCGCGTTGGCCGCGAAGTGGAAGCCGTCCATGCGCGGCATCTCCACATCGGAGACGATGATTTTCAGCTCCTGGGGGAGTCGGCTGCCGTGGTTCTCATACAGCTCACCGAGCTTATCGAGCGCCTCCTGCCCATCGACCGCCTCAATCACCCGCAGCCCCATCTTCTCCAGCGTCTCCTTGACGATCTTGCGGGCGGTGACGCTATCATCCACCACCATCGCCATCCCCTCGAAGGTCTCCAGCTCCGTATCCACCTCCAGCGTGGGGTGGTAGAGCCCTAGATCCTTTACGATGCTCTCAAAGTCCAAAATCAGCAGCACATCGTCGTTTTCGATCTTGGTCACGCCGGTCACTTTGGAGCGATCGAGCGCCCCTTCACCGGCGGAGAAGGTGGCCGGCTCGATATCGGCCCAGCTGATGCGACGGATACGGCGCGCCTCGCTGACGATAAAGCCGACAAGGATCCTGCTAAACTCCGCGATGATCACACGGCTCTTTTTATGGTCATCCTCAGGGGTCTTAATCCCCATCCACTTGGCGAGGTTGACCACCGGAATCACCACTCCGCGCAGATCGAAGATCCCTTCGATATACTCCGGCGAACCGGGTAGCTCGGTGAGTTTGGGGATCTTGATGATCTCGCGCACCTTGGCGACATTGACCCCATAGATCCCCTCATACACCCGATCGTTCATCTGCTTGTAGATTCGAAAATCGACAAGCTCCATCTCGTTTGTGCCCGCCTTAAGCGTGCGATCGGCACCTTTGCTCACGAATGCCCCCAATCTCTCTGCTGAAAAAGCACGCCGTTTTGTTTTGATTGTACTACAAGAAAACTTTGCCCGCACGCAAAGGCGGGGAGATTCTCGTAGTGCAGCTGACTGCTTTTCACCTGGACTCCTTGGTGGAAGTGTCCCTCTAGGATGATATCGGCTTTTGGGCAGACTCTTTGAATCTCATCCACTCGGCGTTCGCCAAACCCCTCCAGAGCGAGGCAGAGCTCTTTTCGCTGCAATTTCTGTTCCATCTGGCGCAAAAAGCGGTTGTTGATAAAGTTGAGCGTGAGCAGGTGGATCAGCCACAGCCCCACGCGGCTGCGCACCACCCGGCAGTAGAGCTCATAGGCCCAGCCGGCCAGATAGTCCCCGTGCAGAAGCGCCACCTGCCAATCGCCGGCGCGAAGCATAAGGGGCTGCTGCTGACGGGCAAACACCTTCACCGCCGGATCAAACACCCCCTTAAGATGAAAGTCGTGGTTGCCCTCCAGATAGATCACCTCCACCCCCTGCCCGGCGATACGATCGATCGCGGCGATAAACGGCGCGTTGATCTGGCGGGTGTAGGCCAGAGGGCCGATGAGCATATCCACCACATCCCCCATCAAAATCAGCTGCGGTGGGGTCCATTCACCTGAAGCGATCGCCTCTAAAAGTGTGAGCAGCTCAGAACGCTGCGGGCTGTAGTGGGCATCGGCGATCAGCACCGCCCCCTCTTGAAGCTCTATGGGCGCACTAGGGGACATGGGCCATCATCGGCAGTCCCAGCTGCTCATCCAGCCCCATCATCAGATTGGCGTTAGCCACCGCCGCACTGGAGGCGCCGCGCAGGAGATTATCAATCGCCGTGCCGATCAGCAGCATCTCCCCCTGCCTACGCACAAAGAGATCACAAAAGTGCGTTCCAGCCACCTGCTTCGCACTCACCGGTCTGTTTCGCACCCGCACGAAGGGGTTGTCCGCGTAGTAACTTTCAGCCACCGCCTGGGCATCGATCGGCGCTTTGAGCCGCACATAGATGGAGGCGAGCATCCCGCGCGTAATGGGCAGCAGATGGGGGGTAAAGAGCAGCTGGGGCTTTTGGCCGCTTAGCTGGGAAAGCTTTTCGATCATCTCGGGCTGGTGGCGGTGGGCCAGCGGTGCATAGGTGAAGCAGTTGTCATTGACCGTCGCGAAGTGGGTGGTCTCGACGCACTTTTTACCCGCGCCCGAGACGCCGCTTTTGGCATCCACAATCACCGGCGCGCTAAAGTCGATCGCCTCGATAAAGGGCAAAAGCCCCAGTAGTGCGGCGGTCGGGTAGCAGCCGGGGTTGGCCACCAGCCGGGCTGAGCCGATCGCCTCACGGTGCATCTCCGGCATGCCGTAAACAGCGTGGGCGAGATTGGCCGTGTCGCTATGCGGGCAGTAGGCCGCTTCGTAGGTCTCTCTCTCCAGACGATAGTCCGCCGAGAGATCCACCACCTTCACACCACGCTTTAAAAGCGGCGCAGCGATCGCCATGGCGCTCTGGTGCGGCACGGCCAAAAAGGCCAGCTCACACCGATCGGCGAGCTTCTGAATATCCATCTTCTCCACGGGCTGATCGCACACACCAGCCAGTGCCGGATGGAGATCGCTTAGATTCACGCCCCCTTCGGTGGTGGCCAGATAGGCCAGCTCGAAACGCGGGTGCGCTAGGGCGATTTTGATGAGCTCCAGACCGGTAAAGCCGCTGGCACCCACGATGCCCACTGCGATCTGGCTCACCGCCCCGTACTCCCAAAACCGCTGGCACCCCGAACGGTCTCATCGAGACTCTCCACCGGCTCGAAAGCCGCCTGGATCACCTCTTTTAAGACCGCTTGGGCGATGCGCTCGCCCTTTTGGATCTCAAAGCCCTCTTTTCCGTGGTTGATCAAAAGCACCATCAACTCGCCACGGTAGTCGCTATCGACCGTACCGGGGCTGTTGAGCACCGTCACGCCGTGCTTAAAGGCCAGACCACTTCGGGGGCGCACCTGCAGCTCATACCCCTTAGGCAGCGCAATGGCCAGACCGGTCTTAATCAGCATCCGCTCCCCGGCGGGGATATGGGCATCCTCGATGGCGTGCAGATCAAAGCCCGCAGCCTCCTCACTCTGATAGGCGGGGATGATCGCATCCTCACGCAGCTTCTGTACGCGGATCTTAATCAAAGGCGACCTCCTGATAGCCCCCCTCCATCACCTCAAACTCCTTTACGCCACTGGGCAGATCGGCGAGCACATCATCGCCGGGCTCTTTGCCCATCAGGATGCGCGCCAGCGGTGAACCGATGGAGATCAGACCGCGATTGGCGTCGCTCTCCACCGAGCCGACGATGGTATAAACCACCTCCTCATCACTCTCCAGATCGAGCAGCTTCACCGTCGAGCCGAAGCTCACCCGCTTATGCGGCAGCGTGGTTGGATCGATCACCTGCGCTTTGGCCACAAAGCTCTCCAGAAGGGCGACCCGCTTTTCGAGGTGATCCATCTTCTCTTTGGCGGCGTGGTACTCGGCGTTCTCCTTTAAATCGCCCAGCTGCGCAGCGGTCTGAATCTCATCGGCCACCTGAGCGCGCTCCACATTTTTGAGCTGTTCGAGCTCTTTGGTGATTTTGGCATACCCGTAGGGGGTCATCGGCTCCTTCTCGAGCATGGTTACGACTCCGTTTGTGTTGTTTGAAGGTATTGTAGCGCCCACGGGCTTGAAAGCCCATTTGGGTTAAAATCATCCACTCTTGACAACGCTGAAACCTCCGCTGCGAAGCGGTCAGCGTAGCCTTGTGGGGCTTTTCTCCATGGGGCGTGTCGCACAAAACAACACAAGGTTTCGATTGTGAAAGAGATCCTGATTACCAACGATGATGGCTACGAGTCCGATGGCCTGCACGCGCTGATCGAAGCGGTTCGTCCCCTTGGGCGCGTCACCGTCGTCGCTCCGGCGAGCGAAAAGTCCGCCTGCGGACACAGCCTCACCCTCACCCGCCCGCTGCGCTTTATCGGCGTGGACGATGACTTTTATAAACTCGATGACGGCACCCCAGCCGACTGCATCTATCTGGCCTTGCACTCGCTCTTTGAGGATAAAAAGCCCGATCTGGTCATCAGCGGCATCAACCGCGGGGCCAATCTGGGCGAGGATATCACCTACTCCGGCACCGTCGCCGGGGCGATGGAGGCGGTGCTGCACGATGTGCCCGCCATCGCGATGAGCCAGGTGATGACCAAGACCGAAGATGGCTTTTACGACTACGATCTGAGCCTAGCCACCCAGGCGGCCTACGAGATGGCCGATCGGGTGCTTCAAGGCGGCTTTCCGCTGGGCCCGAGACGACTGCTCAATATCAATGTCCCCAATATCAAACCCGACAGCTTTCAGGGCTACCGCGTCACCCGGGCTAGCTGGCGCAACTACGCCAATGATGCCCACCGCCACACCAACCCGCGCGGCGAGGAGTACTTCTGGCTAGGCCTGCATCCGCTGGATTTTAACGAGACGCTAAACGGTGATTTTGAGGCGATTAGCGCAGGATACATCTCGCTCACTCCGGTGCAGTGCGATCTCACCTGTCACCACTCGCTTGAAAAGCTCGATCAGTGGCTGAAATAGATCGTTTCACCCGCTGTCGCTGGATTTTTGGCGAGGATTTTGGCAAACTACAAGAGGCCAAGGTGATCCTCTTTGGCGCTGGAGGGGTGGGTAGCTACTGCCTGGATGCTCTGTGGCGCAGCGGGGTACAGAACATCACCGTGGTCGATGGCGATCGCTTCGAGGTGAGCAACCAAAACCGCCAGATCGGCGCAGAGGCGGTGGGGGCGCTAAAAACCGAGGTGTTTGAAGCCCGCTATAAGGGGGTGAAAGGAGTGCCGGTGCGTGTGGATAAAGCGTGGATTGATGCGTTTGACTTTACGCCTTACGATCTCGTACTCGATGCGATCGATGATATTGGCGCCAAGGTCGCCATCGCCCGGCGCTGCCATCGACGGCTGGTGAGCTCCATGGGCGGAGCCAGACGGCTGGATCCCACCCGCATTAAGATCGCCAAAATCTGGCAGACGGCACACGATCCCTTCGCCACCCGGGTTAAACGGCGGCTGCGCTATGAGAATCTGCGCTTTAACTACACGGTCATCTACAGCGACGAACCGGCGGTACACTGCGAAGCGTATCAGCTGGGCAGCTTCGTGGGGGTCACCGGCGCTTTTGGCCTGGCGATGGCCTCAGCGGCGGTGGCCAAACTGCGCCACCGCATGAACAGGGTCCAGGGATGAACAGCGGCGGGCCGATCGAAGCCACCCTCTCGGTGGATGCCTGCGTCGCCAACTACTTTGCCCAGATTGAGCCCTTTATTATGCGCCATGTGGAGGTGTACGAAAGCCGCGATCGGGTGGACTACTTTCTGCTCAAACGGTTTTTGAACACCGCCTTTAACAACCTCCAGAGTTTGGATGGGCGTCTCTATTTCGATCACGAGATTCAGGATCTGCGCCAGACGCTCAAAACCGCCGAGCTGATCTACCACGATCTGGCCACGAAGCTCCGCCATAGCAAGTTCTGCTTTGAGGTGATCTTTTTAGGGCAGCAGCCTGAATTTATCCAGAATCAGAGCTTTCGCAGCTACGCCAGACGGCGGATGAAGAGCCTGCAGAACATCGCCGAGAGCATCGGACCGGTGGTCGAAGCGCACCAAAATGACGATCCAAAGATACTCGAACCCGAGCTCAAAGAGACCAAAAAGGAGTATGTCGAGACCATCCACGAGCGGGCCAACCTCAGCGAAAAGCTCCGGCAGTTTACCCATCTGCGCCAGCTCTACACCGCCCGCTACTACGAGCCCTTTACCGAAGCGTTTGCCGCCAAAGCGAAAAAGTACCAGGAGCTCGTGCGGCGCATTCTGGATGTGCGGGTTTTAGAGCTCGATCGCACCCTCTGGCACAAAGCGGCCGAGTCCCACTCGATTCGCGCCTTCTTTAAAGAGGCGCAGATCACCGGCGGATACAGCACCCGGGTCTATCTGCGCTACTACCTCAAAGCGCTCGATCCGAGCAAGATGAGTCCGGAGCACTACGCGCTTGAGGAGCTGCTAAGCTACCTTGAGGGGCTGCCCGATGATATTGAGCACTTCGCGGTCTAAGGGAGGGTCAGAGGATGAGCAGCGAAGCGTGGCTGGCTAGAGACTTAGCCGGTGGCCGTGTGCAGTGTCGCGCCTGTTTGCACCTGTGCCGCCTTGGAGAGGGTCAGTACGGGCTGTGTGGCATCCGCCGCGTCCAGAAGGGGCGATTAAGGCTGCTTGTCTACGGCCAGGCGGCCGCTTTAAATCTTGATCCGATCGAAAAAAAGCCCTTTTACCACCTGCTGCCTGGCAGCCAAAGCCTCTCGATCGGCACGGTGGGCTGCAACTTCTCCTGCCGCTTCTGCCAAAACGCCGCCATCAGCCAGGCACCCAAAGAGCAGCGCGGCATGCTGCCTGGCCGCCCTTGGCCGCCCGATCGGATTGTCACGCAGGCGCAGGCGGTCGGTGCCGCATCGATAAGCTACACCTACAACGAGCCGGCGGTCTTTTTTGAGTACGCCTTCGATACGATGGTGCTCGCCCACGAGGCGGGGCTCAAGAACCTCTTTGTCACCAGCGGCTATGAGACCCGCTGGCTGCTCGATCGGGCCGCAGGGGTGCTCGATGGGATGAATATCGATCTCAAAGCCTTTAGCGATCGCTTCTACCGCGAGATCTGTGGCGCACGGCTTAAGCCGGTACTGCACACCATCGAGGCGGCCTACCGGCGCAACATCTGGCTTGAGATCACCACGCTCATTATCCCCGGCCTGAATGACTCCGATCGGGAGCTTGAAGCGATCGCCGCCTTTATCGCCGGGCTGGATCCGCATATCCCCTGGCACATCAGCCGCTTTTTTCCCACCTACCAGATGACCGATCGCCCCCCGACGCCGCCAAAGACGCTGCTGCGCGCCTACGCGATTGGCCAGGCGGCGGGGCTTAAGCACCTCTATGTGGGCAACCTCAACGATCCGGCCCACACCAGCACCTACTGTCCGAAGTGCCAACGCATCGTGATCGCACGCCGTGGACACCTGGGCGAGCAGATTCACAGCCACCTAAGTGGCGATCGCTGCGCAGCGTGTCAAGAGAGGATTGCAGGGGTGTTTCTATGAAAACCGTTCTGATTACCGGCTGCTCTCAGGGGGGCATCGGACTCGATAGCGCCCTGGCACTCCAAAAACGCGGCTGGCGGGTGCTGGCCACGGCGCGGCGTGAAAAGGAGCTTGTGGCGATGGAGCAGGCGGGGCTTGTGCCCATCTCGATGCGGATGGACGCGCCGGGTAGCATCGAGGCGGGGTTTGAGGCGGCACTTAAGGCGGGAGGCAACCGGCTTGATGCGCTCTTTCATAACGCCGGCTACGGCCAGCCCGGCGCACTGGAGGATCTTAGCTACGGAGCCTTTGTGCGGCAGTTTGAGACCAACCTCTTTGGGGTGCATCAGCTCACAAGACTCGCCCTGCCACTGATGCGATCGCAAAAGCGCGGTCGCATCGTATTTCACAGCTCGATTTTAGGGCTGGTGAGCCTTCGCTTTCGTGGCGCCTACAACGCCAGCAAGTACGCCCTGGAGGGGTATGCCGATACGCTGCGGCTGGAGCTTAGGGGCTCAGGTATCCAGGTGAGCACACTCAACACCGGCCCGGTTATCAGCCGCTTTCGCGATAACGCCTATGAGGCCTTCAAGCGCGAGATTGTGCCAGAGGGCAGTGCACACGCTCTGGCGTACCGCCAGGCGATCGCGCGTTTTGAGAGCACGCAAAAGGCCGATCGCTTCACCCTGGAGGCCTCGGCTGTCACCCGGCGGGTGATTCACGCGCTAGAGCACCCCCGCCCTAAAGCGCGCTATCTCATCACGCCACCGAGCGTGATTTTGACCGCCCTTAAAAGGGCGCTGCCGACCCCCTGGCTTGATCGGCTGCTCTATCGGGCGGTCTAATCGGTCTTAAACTTCGCCATCTGCCGCCCGAGCTTCTGGGTCATATCGCTTAGGTGCTCACTGGCGCTCGCGATCTCCTCGACGCTGCGGGCGTTGGAGGCGGAGAGCTCATTGATCGACTCAATCTGGGTGATTATCTCCTCCACGCTCTTGGCCATTTCGATGGCCCCTTTGACGCTTTTGCCCGCTGTCTCGTAGGCCTGGGCCATACTCTCGGCCACATCGGTGATCTTCTCCTCGGTCTGATCGGCCCGCTCGGCCAGCCGCCTCATATTTTCGCTGTTGTGGTTCATCGAGTCGGTGATGTCGTTGATGGATTGGGTGATCACGCTGATGGTCGCATCGCTCTCGGTGAGGCTACGCTGGGTCCGTTCAGCCAGTTTACGCACCTCATCGGCCACCACCGCAAAGCCGCGGCCGTGCTCCCCCGCTCTGGCCGCTTCGATAGCGGCGTTGAGCGCGAGCAGGTTGGTCTGATCGGCAATCTCACTAATCGCCTCGAGCACCTGACGAATCTGCACCGCCTCATTTGAGAGCTGCTCCAGCCGCTGGGCGATCGCCAGCTCCGACTCCACGCCACTGCGGATCTCGCCCACCACATCCACAATCACACCCTTGGCCTCGGCCAGATTGTCATTGGCCCCCTTGAGCTCCTCTTTACCCTCTTGAAGCTCGTGGCGGGAGCTCTCAAGCATCGTTTTGATCTTTTGACCACTCTTGGTGGTCTCATTGACCACCCGCGACTCATCCTCTGCGCGGCGGCCAATCTCAAAGCTGGTGGTGGAGAGCTCCTGGGCGATGGAGGCGTTCTCGTTGGAACCACGGGTCGCCTCTGCCAGCAGCTTAGAGAAGCTCGCCATCAGATCGTTAACCCCCCTAAGCAGCTTGGCGATCTCATCGCTGCCCTCCGCCTTTGCACGGATGGAGAGATCCTGCGTCCGGGCAATCCGGCGAACCGTATCCATCCCCGACTCCACCGATGTGCCGATCGAGCGGCTTACCAGCCACAAGAGCCCCAGCACCAGCACCATCAGCACCCCTAAAATCAGGTTGCCGCGAAAGACCGCCTGGCTAATCACCTCATCGGAGAGCTCATGCAGGCTGCTGCGCACCTCACTGAGCAGCTCACGCGCCTCTTCAAACTGCTCGGCCGACTCGACGCCGATGCGTTGCGCCTCGGCGCTTTGGGGATCGAGCGCTAGGAGCTGGGTGTTAAACTCCAGCCACGCCTCATTGATCGCAATCAGCCGCTGTAAACGCCGGGTGTTGGTCGCATCATCAAGCAGCGGCACAAGCGCCTCCATATTGTGAAGCAGACTGCTCTGGCTCTCCTCATAGAGCGCCATCGCCTCATCGCTGCCGCTAAGCTGCAAGCCGCGCAGTGCCGAAAGAAGCCGCTCGCGATCGAGCGTGACCTGATCGATTCGCTCGATCTTTTGCTGCGCCTCGTGCATCTGGTGCACAATCAGATTGGTCTGGAAAAAGACATAGATAAAAGCAACCACAAAGAGCGCCATCGCCAAAATCAGGCGCATCTTGATGGTGAGTTTGTTGAGTAGATTCATACCCTCCCCTTCTGTCGGTATGGCCACACCATAACAAAAGGGAGGTTAAGGGGCAAAAGTGGCGGCTAGATATCCTGATTCATTAAGTCGGCAAATGTATCGAAGTAGATCGACTGAAGCTCACTCTGTGCCAGACTGATGCCGTTAATCATCAGATCCTTGGGCGTCACCTTCCCGATACACTCCCAGCTGAGATCCGATCGGCCCAGAAGCGCCTCAAACGCCTCCTTCTTCTCAGCGGGCACCTCCAGAAGAGCTCGGGAGAAGCTCTCACTAAAGAGATCGCGCTCATCGGTGAGCGTCCCCATCCCCTCAAAACCGAGTCCACCGGTGGCGGCCATCTTCGCCAGCGCCACGGCCACCCCACCGACACTCACATCGTGCGCCGCCTTTAAAAGCCCCTGATCGTTGGCCTCGATCACCAGATCCCACAGCTTAAGCTCCAGCTCCAGATCCAGTCGAGGCAGCAGACCCGCCACCCGCTGGCCAAAGGCTTTCATATAGAGGCTGCCGCCAAACTCGCTGCGGGTCTCACCGATGAGATAGACCGGATTGCCCGCGGCTTTAAAGGGGGTAAAAAGCGCCTTTTTCGGATCGCTTAAAACCCCCACGGTGGCGATGGAGGGGGTGGGGAAGATACTTCTGCCCTCGGTCTCGTTATAGAGCGAGACATTGCCGCCCACCACCGGGGTTTTAAGCGCGGCGCACGCCTCTTTAATCCCCTCACACGCCTTTTTAAACTGCCACATCACCTCGGGGTTCTCGGGGTTGCCGAAGTTCAGGCAGTCGGTGATGGCAAGAGGCCTCGCACCACTCATAGCGACATTTCGCCCCGCCTCGGCCACCGCTGCGGCGGCGCCCCCTTTAGGGTCGATATAGCAAAAACGGGGGTTACAATCCACACTCATCGCCAAAGCGCGATCGTTCTCCTTAATCCAGATCACCCCGCTATCGCTCTGGCCGATGCGACTCAGACTCCCGCCGCCGATGGTGGAGTCATACTGCTCGGTGATCCACCCCTTATCACACACCTCCGGATGGGCCAGAAGCCGCTTAAGCGCCTCGGTCGATGAGGGGGTCTCCAGATCGTCGATATCCAAAGCGGCGATCGCATCCAGATAGGCCGGGCGTTGTACCGGACGATCGTAGATGGGCGCCTCCTCAGAGAGGGGATCGATCGGCACATCGGCCACCCGCTCCCCGTGCCACATCAGCTCCATCCGCCCGGTATCGGTCACCTCGCCGATCACCGCCGCTTCGAGCTCATACTTTTTAAAGAGGTTGATAATGTCCGCTTCGTGCCCCTTTTTGGCGCAGATGAGCATCCGCTCCTGGGACTCAGAGAGCATAAACTCATAGGGCACCATCCCCTCCTCGCGGGCGGGGACGCGATCAAGATGCATCACCATGCCGCTGCCGCTGCGCCCGGCCATCTCGAAGCTGGAGCTGGTCAGCCCCGCTGCGCCCATATCCTGAATCCCCACAATCCAGTCGGTCTCAAAGAGCTCCAGGCACGCCTCTAAAAGCAGCTTCTCGGTAAAGGGATCGCCCACCTGCACCGTGGGGCGCTTGGATTTGCTCTCCTCGCCGAAGCTGTCCGAGCTCATCACCGCGCCGCCTAAGCCATCGCGCCCGGTTTTGGAGCCGACATAGACCACCGGGTTGCCCACCCCTTCGCTGCGGCCATAGAAGATGCGATCGGCCTTGGCGATCCCGACATTAAAGGCGTTGACCAGAATATTGCCGTTGTAGGCCTCATCGAAGGTGGTCTCGCCGCCGGCCATGGCGATCCCCATGCAGTTGCCATAGAAGCTGATGCCGTCCACCACACCGCGCAGCAGATGGCGGTGAAGCTTGCCCGTCGCACCCGGATCCTCCACATCCCCAAAACGCAGGGAGTTGAGGTTGGCCACGGGTCTGGCCCCCATCGTGAAGATATCGCGCAAAATCCCGCCCACGCCGGTGGCCGCGCCCTGAAAGGGCTCGATAAAGCTCGGGTGGTTGTGGCTCTCCATCTTAAAGACCGCCGCATAACCGCCGCCGATATCGATCCCCCCGGCATTCTCACCCGGTCCTTGAATCACCCA